>QNDV01000183.1 GCA_003646045.1 bacterium | reverse complement strand
TAACCCTGGCCAATTGTCTTCAGCACAGGAAACTGGTCCGGCAGCACGAGGTCCTGGTGGAGAAAGCAGATCCAGAGTCTCCCATCATCGGTGACAGCACCGGCATGCGCGAGGTTCGCGAATTCGTGGAGAAGGTCGCAGCCAGTATTGGCACCGTGCTGATCACCGGCGAAAACGGAACCGGCAAGGAACTCGTAGTGCGCGCGATCCACCGGGGCGGTACCCGGCGCACCCAACCACTGGTGGAAGTCAATTGTGCCGCCATCCCCAGGGAACTGGTTGAAAGTGAGCTGTTCGGCCACGAGCGCGGCAGTTTTACGGGTGCCGACCGCCAGCGGATAGGCAAGTTCGAACAGGCCGATGGCGGCACCCTGTTCCTGGACGAGATCGGGGACATGGATGCAGAGGCCCAGGCCAAGGTTCTCAAAGCCGTGGAGGAAAATCGCTTCCAGCGGGTCGGTGGGCACGAGACCCGCAGCGTGGATGTACGTATTGTCGCGGCCACCAACCGCGATCTGTCGGTACCGGAGTCGGGATTCCGCCAGGACCTCTTTTTTCGCTTGAATGTACTGTCGATCCATTTGCCTCCCCTGCGGGAACGCTCCGAGGATATCGAGTTGTTACTCGATTGGTTCATGGCGGACCTGTCGACCCGGTTGAAGGCCAGGCCCCGCCGATTCGCCCCCGATACCCTGGCCCTGCTTCGCGAGCATGGTTGGCCCGGCAATGTGCGTGAATTGCGTAACCTTGTGGAACGCATGTTGATTCTAGCACCCGACGATGTAATCAAACCCCGCGATCTGCCCATGTTGCCGGGTGCGGTGCCGCCGACGGGTTCCGAGTCGTCGTTGTACGGTTGTGCGGATTTCCAGGAGTTCAAGTCGCGCAGTGAGAGTGCCTTCCTGCAACACAAGTTGCGAGAGAACCGCTATAATGTGAGCCGGACAGCGGAGGCGTTGGGAATGCAACGCAGCAACCTGTACAAGAAGATCACCAAATACGGGTTGCGGACCCAGCCGGAAGTTGATTAGTCGGCAGGTCTTGACTGAATTGTGCCCATTCCGTAAGTAGATTGGACACGAATCCGTTGGACCCGCTCCGGGGCTGAATCGGGGGGCGGGTAGGCTAAGTGGCAGACGGGGTGCTGCCTGGAGGAGAAGGACATGAAAGGGATCCGGACAATTCTCGTTCTACTGGTGGTGGTGGTATTTGTTGCGCCGACCGCTGGGACGCGAGACGCGTTTGCCGGTGACATTCCGGAGAATTCACTCGAGGACAATCCGCAGTACAAGAGTGATTTCTACGGTGCCGCCGGTGCCTCTGATGATGGTAGCGATGGTGATCCGGGAGAGGCCGGGGACGGCTACGGCGTGCAGGACACGAGTGATCCGTTCGGTACCGCTGGAGTCGGTATTCCGGATACGGATCTGGATGACGCGTTGCGCATGTTGCTCATGCAGTTCGTACTGTTGCTCTAGGGATGCTCGCAGCGCGGCCGCATTGGCCGCGCCCGCCGGGAGGCGGTAGTTACTACGGGTGTTACCGCATTCTCTTACTCGCCGAGGGATACGGTTGATGAAAGACCATTTCGAAGGTCGCAGGAAATTCGAAACCGAGCCGCACGGACCGGGTCGTCCGGTGCGCTCGGAAGACTGGACGCGTCTCGAAGACGTGGGTGATCTGCATTTTCACGCTTCCGCCTATTCTTCCGCCCTCGACTACTACAACCAGTTGTCCGACGAAAATACCCTGGCAAGACTGGACTGGGAAACAGCCCTGAGGGTGCTGCGCAAATCAGCCGACGCGGCAATCCTGCTGGGTAAACTGGATCTTGTGGAAGTACTGCTCGAGCGGGCTTTTGGAATCATCGAATCTGGAGAACCGGCTACCGACGAAGTTGGTTTCGCCACGGCCGTGCAGCGGGCAGTGTTCCAGACCCGGCACGCGACGGTTCTACGTGAGCGCGGTCGGCTGCAGGATGCTCTTCAGCAGGGCAAGCGGGCCTTTGCGGTGCTGGCGCTGACCGACGAGCACACCGACGTAGCCATCCTCCAGGTCGGTATGGGCATCTGCCATCTGCGCCTCGGTCGTCTCGAGAAAGCCGAGGAGTTTTTCAATGACGGCCTGGCCACCTTCCGTCGCATCGGCCACGATCTGGGTGTGGCGAACCTGCTGAACAACCTGGCACTGCTGCACAAGATCGGCTGCCGCTGGAACAAGGCGTCCGCTCTCATGGAAAAGGCCGTGGAACTGGCCAACCGTATAGGTGCCAGCCATCTGTTGCCGGGCTTCTACCTGAACCAGGGCATAATCCTGCAGAAGACCAACCGGTTGGGCGAATCGAGAACCTTGCTGGAGAAGGGGCTTCGTCTCGCTGTGAGCCTCGGCGATCGGATGCGACAGACCAGGCTCTATCTGGCAGCCGGACGTCTGGAGAATCTGGCCGGCCGACAGGCCCGGGCCGAGCAGTTGATCCTGGAAGGCAAACAACTGGCTGACACCAACCGCTTCCTGCGTGAGGCCACCATCGCGGACGAGTATCTCGGTGATGTGCTGCTGGCGAAGGGTGAAGCCGACCGGGCCCAATACAACTACGAACTGGGTCTCGAGAAAGCACGCCGCATAGCATCGGGAAATGACCTCGAAGGTGAACTGCAACGGCGCATCGGTGCCGCCCACCTGGCAGCCGGTCGTCCCGGCGAGGCTATAGCGGCCTGCCAGGCGGCCATCGCTATTTGCGAAGATTGTGGAGAGGATTACGAACTGGGCTTTTGTCATGTCACTCTCGGTCGCGCGTACAGCGAACTCAAGGATGCAACCCAGTCGGACCACCATTTCCGCGAGGGTATTGCCACCTTCAGCGGACAGCAACTGACCCACCTGTGGTGCGATGCGATCCTGGCCTTTGCCGAAGCTCGTCGTGAAAGCGCCGGGGAAGCCCAACTGCTCCTGCTGCGTCGCTATCTCATGGATGCGCAGGAGAATGGTGCGGCGGCAGTAGGGGATCACGTACTTTGCGACACCCTGGAGCAATTGGCCCGGGTTCAGATTCGCCTGGGCCAATACGACGACGCCCTGCTGACGGTCTTCGAACTGGAGCGCCACGCCACTGCGGTGGCCGACACCGAGCGCGATCGCCGCGTGGTTGATCTGCGTGACCGCATCGAGGCCGGGTTGTTGGGCGGTGCACAGAACGCGGAGAACCACCTGCGGGCCATTTCGGAACTTCCCGGACTGTTCAATCGCGACGGCCAGGTGCCTCGCAATCTGGAGGCGGTACTCGGCAGCGGCATGGAAAAGGTCGAGGCCGATACCGGGTTTATCGCCCTGGGCGATGGCGATGGCGGATTCGAGGTTGCCGCCCGGCAGGGGCTGACGGGGAACCTGGCCATGCAATTGGCGCACTGGTTCGACGGTGAACTCGCCGCAGGCCGTCGCGATGGCACCACCTTCTTTTCGCGCATAGATCAGGGCGACGAGTTGCACCTGGCCGTACCGGCGGTTATCACCGTGGCCAACAGCTGTGTTCTCCTGCCGATCGCCCTGAATGAGCGCCGATTCGGGCTACTCTTCCTTGGGCGCCAAGGGAAGGATACAGCGGCTTTCGACCGTGCCGGCCTGGATTTCCTGACCACCTACATGGGCTTCCTGTCCCTCTTTCTCTACGAGAAGGCGCAAGGCGGACCGGACGCTACGATACCGGTTGCCGCGGTCACGGGTGTGGCGAGTTTTGAACGGATCATTACGCGCAATGAGTGCATGCTTGAGGTATTGGACCTTGCCCGCAAGGTGGCACCGAGTGACCTGACGGTGTTGATCAACGGCGAGACAGGTACGGGCAAGGGATTGTTGGCCCGTGCGGTCCACTCCCTGAGTCGGCGGGCTGAGAACCGGTTCCTTTCCATAAACTGTGCGGCCATACCCGAGACCCTGCTCGAAAGCGAACTCTTCGGCCACAAGAAGGGAAGTTTCACGGGTGCCAACACCGACAAGCGGGGCCTGCTGACCGAGGCGGCGGGGGGCACGGTCTTCCTGGACGAAATCGGCAAGATGTCCGTCGGCATGCAGGGCAAACTACTGCATTTCCTGGATACGCGTGTGGTGCGACCGGTGGGCTCAAACACCGAGTTCGAGGTGGATGTACGTATAGTCTGCGCATCCAAGCTCGAACTGCGCACCCAGGCGGACCGGGGTGAATTCCTCGAGGACCTCTATTACCGGCTTCTGGACTTCCCGTTGACGATTCCGCCTCTGCGCCAACGAACTGACGATATCGAATTACTGACACGGCATTTCGTGGCCCGCTTCAGTCACGAGCTTTCCTGCGAAGTGCCGGTTCTGGACCAGCGCCTGCTGGACCAATTGGTCAGGCATTCCTGGCCAGGCAATATCCGGGAGTTGGAAAAGGCCCTCAAGCGAGCCCTGGTTCTGGGTCGCGGCGAAGGTGTCTTGCGGGCCGAGCATTTACCGGCCGCCGTCACGGGAACCGCCAATATCGCGGGTCCACAGGTTGTACCACCCCTGCGCGAGACCATTGCGACCATCGAGTGCCGTGAAATCACGCGGGCCATGGAGTCTACAGGGGGCAACAAGTCGGCAGCCGCCAGACTACTCAAGATTTCCTATCCCAATCTGTTGAAGAAGATCAAGCATTACGGCATCGTCTGACCCATCCCCGGTTCCTCAGCCCTGTGTCAGAGTCCTGAATCCCGCGCCGATGTGGTATTCCGGAGATTGCGATAGGGTTTGCCGGTGCATTCGTGGATTTTGTTGACAAGTACACGCTGAGATGGACACCCCGCGATTAATTTTATTGCCATCGTAAGTACCGCAACTGTAGCGGATTGCAGCGGGCCGCGTCTGGTTGTTAAACTTGTTGCCAAACACCCCTTGGCGGAGTTGCCACTGCTGTCTCGATTTGCCCTTAACCGCCTGTCTAATAACAAGATATAAAATTAGTGACGAAGTGTGGATTTGGTACGCGCCGTGCAATAGTGACGGTGAAGGAGTGACTAGACAGGGAACTTCTTCATCGTTGTCCAGAGAAATTTCGTGGTTTCGGGTGAGGCGGGAATCTTCCCTCTACATGCTTACCGGCACTCGAGGGGATTCTTAACAAGAAGGGCCGGCGGGCCGTTTGACAAGAGGTGGGGTCTTTTCAATCGGATCGAATCGGCAAGAGAGAATCCGAATCCCGCCCCCCGAATCACGATTTCTCAGTAGCTTTCCCGGTGCGCCGGGAACCAGGAAAAGAGCCCTGCTGATCTTGAGAAGGCGAGACTCAAGGTCAGATGCCGCAAGGCGGGGCTCTTTTTCTATTTCCCTCCAGTCCCTGCTATCGACAGCTATTTACGTCTCCTTTTGGGTACCATGTCTACGCAACCGAACAGGATCGGCTCGTACAGCGACTTGAGTTTCCGGACGTGGGGAACTGACCGGCTTCAATCCTGATATTCTCCAGAACGCCACGAATGAGCTAATTGCCGTACTTGTCGGCGTTCGGCGGTCATGCCGTGGGCCTTCTTCCGGACCCGGATGTGTGGGTGTTGGCGTTGGCACGCCTCCTGCCTGTCTGATGGCAGGCGAACGAGGCAATCCCCAGGG
>QNDV01000182.1 GCA_003646045.1 bacterium | reverse complement strand
CTGGATGGCGCTGGGGGAGGCGCCGTTCCAGTTGGTGGTGACTGAAAGCTCGGGCAGGTCCGTTTCGGGCAGGGCCTCGATGTTCAGCCTCGGCACGGCGTAGATACCCGTGACCATCAGCGCCGCGAACAGCATCCAGGTGGCGACGGGGTGGTCCACGGCGAAACGGATCATCGCTAGTACTCCCGGTCGGTGCGGCGGTGCAGCATCTCATAGACCGCGGGGGTCAGGAACAACGTCAGGAAGGTGGCGATGCTCAGGCCGCCGATGATGGTGATGGCCAGCGGCCGCTGCATCTGCTCGCCCATACCCAGGCCCATGGCCATGGGCACCATGGCCCGCACCGTGGTCACCGTGGTCATCAGGATAGGACGGCAGCGCAGTTCACCCGCGGCGAGGATGGCCTCGCGGCCACCCATGCCACCCGCCCGCAGGCGGCGGATGGTGGCCACCTTGACGATGGCGTCGTTCACCGCGATGCCCAGCAGGGCGATCAGACCGATGAGCGAGATGATGTTCAGGGTCTGCCCCGTCAGGAACAGGGTCACCGCCGCGCCCGCCACGCCCACCGGCAGCACCGCCGAGATGATCAGCGGGTCCAGGAAGCTCTCGAACTGCGCAGCCAGGATCATGTACACCAGCAGCGCCGACAACATCAACGCCCAGCCCAGGTCCCGGAAGGAATTGCTGATCTCCTCCTGCTCGCCGCCGGTAACGAAAGCCACGCCCTCGGGGGTCGCCAGGTTTGCCAACATGCGGTTCACTTCCGGCCAGACCTCGGCCACACCGCGATGGTTGACGTCGCCGGAGACCGTGATTTGCCGCCGCTGGTCCCGCCGGACGATCTCACGCACGGGACGGCCCTCGGTCAGGACCACGAAGGTACCCAGGGGTACGGTCTTGCCCTGGCCCACCGCCACGGGGGACGCCAGCACCGTGGGCAGATCGTAGCGCTCGTCGCGGCGCAGGCGCACGGCGATGTCTATGCGCTGCTCGATCTCGTTGTAGGTGGTGGCCACCGTGCCCTGGATGCGGTTGCGCAGCTCTATGGCCAAGGCGTCCGGTTCGAGGCCGAAGCGCAGGGCCCTCTCGCGGTTTACCGTCACCTCGACCGTGGGGTTGCCCAGTACGCGGTCCATCTCCACATCCTCGAGACCGGGGATTTCCCGCAGTCGCGGCACGAGATCCTCCACCACCTGCAGGGCCTCGTCGCCGCGCTCGGCCACTACGCCCAGGGTGAAGGCGGCCTCGCCGCTGGCCAGGATCTCGCGCAGTCCGACGCCCTCCTCGCGGAAGACGAAGATCACACCGTCGGTCTCGTCCAGCCGCTTGTTGAGCACGGATTTGACCCGCTCCATGTCCTGGCGTCCCTGGCGGCTGGGCCGCAGCATGACTCTCACGCGTGCCGTGTTGGCGGCGCTGTAATCCTTGAGGCTGGCCAGGGTCTTCTCGGTTATGCCCACCTGGGCGTAGACCGTTTCCACCTCCGGCATCGGAGCCACCAGGGCCGACAGATCCCCCGCCAGTTCGAGGGTGGCTTCGAGGGGAGTGCCCGCCGGCAACTCGATGCCCAGGGTGAAGTCGCCGCGGGTCCGTTCCGGCATGAAGCCCACCCGCAAGCCCAGTCCGGCCGTGGCGGCAATCACCATTGCCACCGCCAGCAGGCCGAAGAAGGCGAGCTTGTGGTCCAGCACCCTCACCAGCAGGGTATGGTAGTGGCGGATCACATAGCGGAAGCCGGCGTCGACCGGCCTGAAGATCAGCCCCGGGCGGTCGGCTGGTGTCTTGAGGATGTGGGCGCTGAGCATGGGTTGCAGCAGCAGGGCGGCCAGGATCGAGACCAGCAACGAGATGGTCACGGTCAAGGCCTGGTCCCTGAAGAACTCGCCGGCCACGCCGGGCACGTAGATCACCGGAAAGAACACGGCCACCGTGGTCAGGGTGGCGGCCACCACGGGGCTGGCCACTTCCTGCGTGGCCCGGGCGCAGGTTTCACCGATGGACAACCCGCCGGCCTTTCGTTCCTTCAAGTGCCGGTTGATGTTCTCCAGCACCACGATCGAGTTGTCCACCAGCATACCCGCCGCCAGGGACAGGCCGCCCAGGGACATGAGATTCAGGCTGACACCGGCGAAATAGAGGAAGGCGAAGGTGGTCACGATGGACACGGGGATGGCCAGTCCCACCACGAGGGGGCTGCGCCAGTCCATCAGGAAGAAGAAGAGTACCAGGAAGGCCAGGCCGGCGCCGTACAACAGGGAATCCTGCAGACCCTTGAAGCTCTCCTGCACGAAGTCGGCGTCCCGGTAGATGAAGCTGTAGGACAACTCGGCGTATTGGTCGGAGAGAATGCCGAGGATCTTGTCCACTTCGTTGGTGGCGGCGATGGTGTTCTCGCCCACTTCCTTGTAGAGGTGCAGCGAGACCACTTCCTCGTCGCCGGTGAGGGTGAATCCCTCGGGCTCCTTGGTGGTGTCAAGGACCTGGGCCACGTCACCGATGGTGATGCCGGGGCCGGCGGCGGGGATCTCGGTGGCACGGATCTCGTCCAGGTTCTCGAACTCGCCCAGGATACGCAGGGGCAGATGCAGGGGCCCCTTGCGGATGCGGCCGCCGGGGAAACTGATGTTGGCCACGCGCAGGGCCTCGGCCAGGTCGTTCATGGTCAGGCCGTACAACCGCAACAGCTCGAAGTCCGGCCGCACCAGGATCTCGCGTTCGGCGCCGCCGATGACCTCGGCCTGGCTGACGCCGTTGATCTGCTCGAGGGCGGGTTTGACCACCTCCCGCGCGAATTCGGTCATCTCGGCCATGGGGTCGTCGCCGTGCAGCACCAGGATGGCGATGGGCCGTGCCGACGGGTCCCAGCGCAGGATCAGCGGTCGGTCCGCCGCTTCGGGAAAGTCGTCCCGGTAGGCCACCCGGTCGATGGCCTCGCGCAGATGGAGATTGGCGAAGTCCATCCCCGTGCCCCACTCGTACTGCACGGTAATGGTGGAGACGCCCTCCCTGGTCCTGCTCACGACTCGTCGCACCCCTGCCAGTCCGGTGATGACTTCTTCGAGGGGTTGGGTAACCAGGCGGGTCAGATCGTCGGCCGGCGTGTCGGAGTAGTTGGTGATCACCGTCAGGTTGGGGTAGTTGATGCTGGGCAGCAGGTCCACCGCCAGACGCTGGCGGGCCTGCAGGCCGATGAGTACCAGTCCCGCAAACAGCATGAGGATCGCCACGGGACGCTGGACGGCGGTGCGGATGATCATCGGGCGGACTCCCCGACCGTGGTGGAACCGCCGCCGGCGGTGGCGAAGGCCCAGCGGTCCAGCGTGGGTATGGTCTTGCGCACCTTGATTTTGGCCTCGTGGGCCAGAGTCAGGTGGTCACTGACGACGACCTCTTCGCCGGCCGCCAGCGAACCGCCGCTGTGGACCTTGAGGATCTCCACCCATTCGTCGTTGCGCAGGCCGATCGTCACATACAGCCACTTGGCCCGGTCACCGTCGCGCTTGAAGACCAGGGGGCGGTCGTCGCGGATCAGCAGGGCGTCCTGGGGAATCAACAGCTTGTCCGGAAAGACGACGCCGGCGATGCGGGCGCGCACGAACATGCCGGGTCGGAAACGGGCGTCGGGGTTGGGGAAGCGGATCAGCACCTCGCAGGTACGAGTGGACTGGTCCAGGGTGGGGCTGATGACATTTACCGCCACCTCGATGGTGTCACCCGTAGCCGGGATCGCCAGCAGTACGGGTCGTCCCTCGGCGAGGTTGCCCAGGTCAGCCTCCAGCACGTTCACCACGGCTTCGAGTTCGTCGTTGTTGTAGAGGGTGCAGACGGTCTGGTTCACCGTCAGCAGCTGTCCCGCCACCATGCCCAGTCCCTGCACGACGCCGGCAAAGGGGGCGCGGATCTCGGTATATTCAAGGTTCAGCTGGGCCCGTTCCTCGGCCATGCGGGCGTCGGCCAGACCGGTGCGCTGTTGCAACACGGCCTCGCGGAAGGCGCCGCGCTGCAGGGCTTCCATCTCCAGCGCCAGCAGTTGGGCCTGGTACTCGTCACGTGAAAGATTGCCACTGCGCTGGGCCTTTTCCAGATCCTTGCGCCGCGCGGCAAAGTCGGCCAGGGCGGCGCTGTTCACGGTGAGGGTGTCGGCTTCGGCTGCGATCTGGCTGAGGGCCTGCAGGTGCTTGTAACGACTTTCCTCCAGGGAGATTTCGTATTCGCGGGGGTCGATGCGGGCCAGCAGCTGTCTCTTGCGCACGCGATCGCCGTCGCGCACCAGTACCTGGCGCAGTTCGCCACCCACCTTGGCCCTGATCTCCACCGAACGTGGTGTGCGGATGGCACCGTCGGCGAAGACCGGCATGACCAGATCCCCGCGTCGCACCTGGCCCACGTTGACCCGGATTGATTTCTCCTTCTTGGGCTTCTTGGCCACGGTGGAATCGGTGGAGGCGCTGTCGGCGGCGGTGCTGTCGGCTGCGGACCCGTCGCCTTCACTCCCGCCGCAGCCGATGCCGATAGCCAGGATGAATGTCAGCACGAGGGCGCTCCCTAGGGTGCGCGGGGCAGGGGAGGAAACAGGTCGCCGCATGGTCAGCCTCTCGATTCGGTGGGTGCCGGTGACTGCGGGCGGAAACCGGGGTCTCCGCCCGCGCAATTAGCTAGAGTTCCAGTCCGTAACAGATCACTTCCAGGGGTGCGCCTTCGGTATCCTCTTCCTCGCCGCCGACGGCCTGTTGATTCAGATAGGCGTCCAGGGCGCCGATCACGACCACCGCTCGTCCTTCTGGCAGGAGATGCAGGGCGTCACGCAGCGCGTCGTGGTTGCCGGGCAGGGCCACCTGCCGCTCGAAGTTGCCGTCCGTGTCGAAGACGTCGAGCACGGTCCAGCATCCGTCCGGTGGATCGTAGTCGCCCCGGGAAGTCTGGACCCACAGTCGGCCATCTTCCAGGACCCAGATATTGGTCAGGTCCGGGTCCACCTCCTCGATCCCGATGGATCGGGGCGGTCGGGGATAGTTGGCGCCGATGCCCTCGATGATCCGGTGCGCGATGTCCCGGCGTTCGTCGGTCCGGGGCAGGGATTCGTACTCGCGGGCGATGATCATTTCCGGCTGGCCGGTGGGGTCCCAGACGTGGATCTCGTAGGTGTTGCGCGCCGGTGCGGCGTAGACACGGCCGTCGGGTCCGGTGGCCATGCGGCTCCAGACAAAGTCCATGGCGTCCTCGGTCAGTACGAAGTCGCTGTAATCTATGGTGTTGGATTTCTCGAAGAGCGTTGCGGTCTCCACCCCCGTGGAGTCACAGCGGGTCAGGAAATAGGTCTGGTTGCTGACCCCGGCCTCGAAGGACATCTTGATGCCGGCCAGCAGCATGTCATTCGTCACCCCCAGGCCGCGGATCATCACCGAGAACTGGCCCGATCCCACGGTGGGAGTGAAGGAACCGTCACCGGCGGGTACGCCGTCGCCGGACATCTTGACTATCCTGCCCCCGAAACCCTGTAGTACGCAGATGGTACCGTCATTCATGAGGTAGAAGTCGTTGGGGCGCCGCATCTCGCCGGGCCCGTCGCCCTCGCGGCCCACAGTGCGCAAATGGGTGCCGTCGGG
>QNDV01000181.1 GCA_003646045.1 bacterium | reverse complement strand
GGCTGACCAGCAGTGGCTCACCATGTTCCGCACGTTGCTGGGCAACGGGGAATTCCGCTCCCTGTTCCGCTCGCGCCTGGAACATCTGCTGGGCGACGCCATGTCGACAGCCAACCTGACCGCGCGCATCGACGCCCTGGCCGCCGCACAGACCCCCGAGATTCCTGCCCACGCCGCGCGCTGGGAAGGATTCCGCACCGACTGGTACGACAGCTATGTAGTGCGCACCAAGCAGTGGCTTGTCGACCGGCGGCCGATTTTCCTGGCCCAGGCCGATTCGTTCTACAGCGAATTCTCCCTACCGCCCTGGTCCGGCGACTACTCCGGTCTGGTGATCAACGAGTTCCTGGCCAGCAATGACACCCACGGACAGGATGAGACCGGCGACCATGACGACTGGATCGAACTCTACAACAACGGCACCGCGACCATCGATCTGAGCGGCGTGTATCTGACCGATGATCTGACCCGGACCCGACAGTGGGAATTCCCCGCGGTGCTGCTGCCTGCGGGAGAGCGGTTGATCGTCTGGTGCGACGACGAGGCCGGGCAGGGACCGTTGCATGCTTCCTTCAAACTCAGTGCCGGCGGCGAGGAAATCGGTTTGTTCGCCCCTACGGAGTTCGGCAACGTCGCCCTTGATACCTACGTCTTCGGACAGCAGACCGCCGATATCAGCGAGGGTCGCGCCGGTGATGGTGATCCGGTCTGGACGTTCATGAATCCGCCCACTTTCAACAGTACCAACGGCGATACTTCGCATATTCGCGGCGACGTACCGGCAGTCGCAGCTTTGGGCCACAACTATCCCAACCCCTTCAACCCAGGCACGAGGCTGGACTACAGCCTGCCGGCCGAGGGTCGGATCCGCATCAGTGTTTTTGATGTGCGTGGCCGCCTGGTCAGGGTCCTGGTGGATATGACACGGCCGGCCGGGGATTATTACGCCGAATGGCGCGGCATTGACCGCAATGGGCGCCGGGTGCCTTCGGGGCTTTATATCGCGAAGATGGAGTTTAACGGCACCGTGCGCACCCGGACCATGACCCTGGTGCGCTGACAGGTGAACCTGCTCATCGCCCGCCATGGTTGATCGCATCGCGACGAAGGCACTACAATCCAGGGTACCGCGGGTAATCAAGTAACCCCTGCCCACAAGAGTGGTCCATCCATGCGAAACGCGATTCTGCTGGCCTGCCTCTGTTCGGCGGTGATCTCCTGTTCACCGGACGAGCATGAACAGATCGTGGTGCAGGTTGAAGACCTGGCTGGTCCCTGGCGACACCAGACAAACATCTTCGGTTATCTGGCCGGGGGATTCTGTACTTCCAACGCGAATCCCGACACGGCAACGACCGTGATGCAAGCGGAGGTGCAGATACCGGCGGCGGGTGACTATGCGATCTGGATGCGTGCCTACACCTCGCCCGGCGGCAAGCGGGCGCTGCAGGTGGAAGTGGATGGCAAGCTGTTGCCACCCACGCACGCGGGCAACCTGCGACGCTGGTCCTGGGAAAAAGCCGGTGAAGTCGAGCTGCCGCTTGGTGCGGTACAACTTGTCATCCACGACGCCGATGACGGTTTCGAAACCGCCGACGCCGTGCTGCTGACCGGCGACCTCCGGCTCGATCTTTCCCGCGGGGACAAGCTCTGGTCGTTCTATCCCGACAGTCTGCCCGCGCGGGCCGACCCGCTCCGGTTCAACATCGACGCCTGTCTGGCCCAGAGCCGACGATTCCTGCCGCCGGTGGACGAGGAACATTGGCAGAACCGTCGCGGGCAGGTCGAAGCCGCACTGCGCTCGGCCCTGGACTTCACCCCAACGCCCGTCAGGACACCGTTGGCAGCCGTGGTCACCGGTCGCACGCAGCATGACGGCTATCGGGTCGAGAACATCGTCTACCAGAGTCTGCCGCGATTCTACGTGTCGGCCAATCTGTGGATCCCCGACGGCGTGGACCTGCCGGCGCCGGCCGTCATCGTCACCATGGGTCACGCCATGCGGGAAGGTAAGAACTACGGTGCCTATCGGGCGGCGCAATTGGGGTTCGTCCGCCGCGGATTCGTTGTGCTGGGCTACGATCCCATCGGCCAGGGAGAACGGCATCGCTGGGGTTACACTCACCAACTCGGCTACGCGGCCTTGCTGTGTGGCCGCTCCAACCTGCATTACATGGTCCTCGAATCGGTCCGGGCGCTGGACTATCTGGTGAGCCGTACCGAAGTCGACCCGGAACGCATCGGCATCGCGGGCAACTCCGGCGGTGGGCTTAACGCCATGTACACCATGCCGATGGAGCCGCGGCTGGCCGCCGCCGGGGCCTTCAGCAGCGTCTGCTCTCTGGAGGATTGGATCCGCGCCGGCGGCTATCATTGCATCTGCAGCCACCTGCCCGGTCTGGCGAGCGCCATGGAGGAATTCGAGTTGATCGCCCTCAACCGACCCCGGCCCTTCCTGGCCGGCCATTGTCTGGAGGATGCGATCTTTCCCGTCTCCGGAACGCGCCAGACCGTAGCCCGAGCCCGGGGAATCTACGCCCTGTCCCACGCCGGCGGGCAGATTCGTCTGGCAGAAGTGCCGGGTAAACACGGTTGGCGGCCACCGCTGCGCGAAGCGGGTTATGGTTGGATGATGCGCCATTTGCAAGGCCAGGGTGACGGCTCACCCTCACCGGAAGCGGCGATGCCGGCAGGCGACCTGCAGGCTCCCGAGTGGTTGAGCTTCAAGTCGGGGTCCATGCCCGAGGATGCGTTGACCTACGCGGATCTCGTCGCGGCCCGGGTCGAGCAGTGCCTGGCCAGACTTCCAGCCGTGCCCGAGGAAGCCGAACCACTGCGGGCCTGGCAGGAGCGGACCCGCCGGCTCCTCTGGGAAACCCTCGGCGGACGGCCCGCGCACCAGCCTACCGGTCAACTACTAGCACGCTTCGAACTGCCCCGCATGGAGCTGGGCAGGATCGCCCTGCACACCGAACCTTCCCTCGAGATCCCCGGCGTCCTGATGACTTCCCGGCACGTTGAAGCCACCGGTACCGCGATGATCTACCTGGACGATGGGGGCAAGGAGGTCGCCCGGTTTTCGCCCCTGGTCCGGAGCTGGCTCGACGAGGGCCGCGCCGTGTTCGCCCTCGATGTGCGGGGCCTCGGCGAAACCACCGTGATGCCGGACCAGATCGCCGCCGATGCCGTGTTGCTGGGCCGTCCCCTGCTGGCCCAGCAGGCCTGGGATATCATCTGCGCGGCAAAATACCTGCGTACTCTGGGATTCAGACAGGTCGGAGTAGTCGGCAACGGTCGGGTCGGTTTGATCGCCCTGACCGCGGCCGCCCTGAGCGCGGAAATCGACGCGGTGGCGACACGGGGTTCGATTCTGGGGTTCAGACGAACCGTGGCCGACCCCTTGCCTGAACCGCTCTGGACCTACGCGTCGAACATCCTGCGGGTGGCGGACGTGCCCCATCTGGCGGCGCTGGTGGCTCCGCGGCCATTGTTGATGGTCAATCCGACGGTGGGCGGACGACCGCTGGCTGCCCGGCGAATCGACCAACAGATAGAGCCGATCCTGCGGGCCTATCGCGGCGCTGCAGCCGAGGGCAGGGGCACGGTGCTGAGCAGTGACGATGCGGCGACGATCCTGTCCGCTTTCCCGTCCGGCTGGTGAGCCTGTCCACGCAGGTTGACCGGCGACTGTCTGGAACCACACACGGAGTGATGCAAGCCCACTACCGCTCCTTCAACATCACTGGCCATCCCAATACGATATTACAGGAGGGGATATCCAGGATTGCGTCCGCATCAACCGTCAGGAAACGTTGGCCGTCCGACGAGACCGACCAGTAGACCGACTCCTGCACCGGGGGCTGCAGATCCACCAGTGGTTCAGGCTCGCCGATCACCATGCGCCCGTCCAGCGGGATCATGGAAACCGCCGCGACCTGGCCGGTCATTTCCTGGAAAACCAGTTCACTACCGCCGTGGACCCAGGCAGACCACGTGCCGGTAGTGGTGGAAACCTGGGTGACGGGAGCCATGGCGGGCCAGGGCGCCACGTACACCTGGGGCCGTCCTGATTCCGTGCTCGAAAAGGTCAGCCAATTGCCGTCCGGCGACAATTTGCCGAAAACATCATGTTCGGCCGAGGTGTAGAGAGACCGCGGTTCCGATTCCCCTGACAATTCGGCGGACCACAGGTCATAAGCCGTCCCTTCGCCCGGGGTCGAGTAGATGATAGTGCTACCGTCGGCGCTGCAGTCCCATAACCGGATATCGCGGTCGATATCGAATACCTTCTCGGGCCCACCGGGGCTGCCGATCTCCTTGTAGTAGATGGCTGGCTGGCCGTCCCGGTCGGACATGAAATAGAGGCCCCGGCTGTCACGCCTCCACACCGGATCTGCGTCGTCGGCCACGTCAAAGGTGAACCGCGTGCGAAAATCGCGCTCCAGGTCGACGATCCAAAGGTCCCAGGTACCCGCTTGATCACCGATAATGCCCACCACGGCGAGTCGGCCATCGGGTGACAGGGACACCATGTCGTAGGCCGCCAGGTCACTGACGATGCCGACCTCCGATCCACTGCGATCGCGCCAGGTCAGGGTGGCATCCTCAACCGCCTCGCCCTGCAGATAGGCGAGTGAGCCCTCGTTCGACAACGAGAACCCTCCCTTGGCCGCACCCGACAACGTCATGACGTTCTCCACCAGGAGCTTCGAGGTTCCCGACAACTCTCCGGTCGCCGGATCAAAGGGCCGGGCCATCAGGGTGCCATGGCTGACGTACATCAGGAAGCCGGACGCGTAGTACGCCATGTTATTGGTCCGTATGACAACCTTGGCCGAATCGCCGTCGAGGCTGGTGAAACGGATCTCCGATTCCCTCTTGCCGGCGCCCCGGGCGAAGTAGATGAAGTGCCGGTCGTCTGGCATGAACTGGGGGTGTCGGTGGGTATTGAAACCCTCGTCGTTCTCCAGATCGGTGACGGGGCGCGGGTCTCCTCCGGACGCCGATACGGTGAAGATGGATGTGTTGTAGTCGGTGGTGAAAAGGAGTTGGTCCGCCCGGTTCCAACTGCCTCCCTTGCCGTTGGTCGCGGCACAGACGAATTGGGGAGGACCGCCGTCCACCATGATCTTCATCAGACCGTCGTTCCGCGCGTAGTAGGCGACCCACTTCCCGTCCGGCGACCAGAACGGGTACTGGGCATCCCTGGTATCCCCCAGGGGCACTGGCTGCGCCTGGTCCAGGGCGCGAACATAGAGCTGGACCGATTTGTCTTCGCGGGCGATGCCGCTGAAGACGATGCGCCGCCCGTCGGGTGACATCTCCGGCAAACCGGGAAACGAACCACCGAAGTGGAAGTCGACCTCCTGGGGCGCCGGTATGGCCAGCTGAAGCACCCTCGGGTCGGAATTGCGACCTGCCCCTGACCACAGCCAGACAAACCCCGCCAGGCTGATGGCCAGCAGGCCCCAGGGAATCATGTTTCCCAGGCGGCCGCCGCCGCCACCGGACGTGATCACCGGCATCACCCCGGTAAGCATGCCTGACTCGGCCTCGGGATCCTCCAGCCGGATCCGCGCTTCACCTATGTCCCGCAGCCGTTGCCGCGGCTCCT
>QNDV01000180.1 GCA_003646045.1 bacterium | reverse complement strand
TGTCGTGGCCCTGGATGCACAGGGCAACATCGCCATGGTCTTCAATACGGCGGGCATGTATCGCGGATTCGTGAAGTCCACCGGCGAGACCGGCGTGTTCATCTACGGCGACGGGGCCGACGCCGGGCGCTGAGGCACCCGGTACACGCATGTCATCCGTTGCTGCCGCCGCTCGTGCCGCCTGAACGCTGCGGCCACCAGCAGGCGCGTGAAGCCCTCGTGCCCCCCGGGATCCTGCAGCAGACACAGGTCGGCGCTGCCTGCATCACTGGGCGGGTAGTAGACGCCGCAGTTGGGGTTGATCTCCAGCATCCAGGGCGTGCCGTCGGCGTCAACCCGGATATCGCATCGACCGAAGCTGGCGCCATCGAGGGCCACGAAGAAGCGGGCTGACACGTCGCGCAACTTCGATGCCAGTAACAGATCAGTGACCGGGAACGAGGACATCCGGTCGTAGTCCACCCACTTCATCTTGGCATGCTTGAAACTCTCGCCCTCGGGAAACCGGTACTGCATGGGCAGAAAGGTCCTGGGGTGCCAGGGGGAGACGGCGTTCTCGGCCACCAGCACCGTACACTCGGTTCCCGCAATGTACTCCTCGATGAGGGCCGCGCCGTGGCGCGACATGATCTTGCGCGCCTGCCTCTTGAGTCCCGCGGGCGTCTGTACCCGCGAATTACGGCTCAGGTCGACACTGGCGTAGCTGCTGTAGTGTTTGACGAACAGCGGGAAACGCAGGGTATAGGCGGCCCGCTCCACATCCTCGGCAGTGCGGGCCATGATGTATCTCGGTGTGGCGATGTCGGCGAATCGGCAGGCAGCTTTCATCTCTTCACGGGACGGCTCATAGAAGGTGGAGGTGCCGCCGGTGAAGGGGACATTCAGATCCTCCAGCGCGTGGATGATCTCGATGCCCGGCACGTCCTGATCCGCTGCTCCATCGCAAAGATTGAAATAGAGATCGTAGATGCCCTTGTTCACCAGGCGGCGCACCTGCTCGGCCGAAGTCCGCTTGTCCTCGAAGGTCTCCACGTGCCAGGTGGCCTCGGACAGGAAGGGCCGCGGGTCGCAGGGCCAGTCATCCTTGGCGAAAGGAACGGCGTCGAGATCCTGGGTGGTGAGTAGGCAGATGCGCAAGACCAGGGCTGCCTTCCGTGTGGGTCGCCGGACCGTCACGGGTGGTGTCGGTCAAGTGGGTGTCGCCTGTCAGTCGTCATGAATGATACACCTGATCGTAGTCATATAACGAGCGGTAACTCGGTTCATGAATAATCCGGGTTAATAGGCACGAATGATACGGCGCTGATATGTGATTCCCGTCGTGCGCCCGCGTTCCTACTTGTACAGCCCCAGCAGGGGTATGTTCGTCTTGGAACCGGGAGAGGGGATCATGAATCATCGTCGCATTGCACCATGCCTGCTGGTTGTCCTGGGTATGCTGGCAGGGGTAGTCACCCAGGCCTCGGCCTACTATGCCAGTTACGAGTACTACTCCTATGCCACGTATTCGGACAACATTCCCGTGATGGATGACCAATACCTGGAGGGACAGGGCTTCACCCAGGGCGAGTACACGAAGACCGGCGCCCACGGCAATTTCGGATACGCCTGTTTCCGGGGTAGTCTGGCCGCTGCCACGGTTAACGCGGCAGCCCAGAGCCATGGCCTGCAGTTCGACACGTACAACTTCGCGGTGGGGACCGGCCGCGTCGAGAACATCAGCGTGATGGACTACCTGACCTTCACTGTACCCGCCGGCGAATATCCGGCGGGTGTCTCGGTGGGCCTCGAAGGGCACTCCGCGGGGATTATAACATCCGGGGTCGGCGCCGGGGCCGAGGCCGGCCTGTGGGTCAGCCTGGGCGGTGAAGTGTATCAAACCGGCGTACTGGTCGTCGGTGTTGCCGAGGAAGGCACCATCACGGTTGGCGACAACTTCTCGCTCACGCTGGAACTCGTGGCCCCTGGGGCCACGTTGAATCAAGCGACGGACTACATCCGCCAAGTGGTTATCCTGATCCACCGTGGCAGGACCTGGAGCGTGAAATACAACCCCGGCGGGGGCTACGTGACCGGCGACGGGAGTATCGACTTCATGACTGGTGATCGCGGGCTGTCCGTTGACGAAGTAGTGGTACCGGCAGGTGTGAACTGGACCTCCGAGTCGGGTGTATTCCTGACCGCGGTCAGCGATGTGCGGCAGGCCGCGGTCCTGCCTGGTCCGGTGCTGCACCAGAACCACCCCAACCCTTTCAACCCCGCCACGACCATCGCCTTCGACCTGGTTGAATCCGGTCCGGTGGACCTGCGCATCTACGATGTGGCCGGTCATCTGGTCCGCCATCTGGTGCAGAACCAGGTACTGCCAGCCGGACCAGGCCGGGTGGTATGGCGCGGGAACGACGATACCGGCGCGGCAGTGGCGACAGGGGTGTATCTCTATCGGTTGAAGTCCGCCGGGAGTGAGCGGGTGCGGAGGATGGTGTTGTTACGGTAGGTCGGGTGTAGAGGAGTCTTTGGCCGCGGTTCGGCGGTGGTGATGTGGCCCCCGGGGGCCACGCGCCACCGGCCCGTCAGTCCAGATCTACGTCCACGAAAACGCCGCCACCGGTCGCATGACCGTCCAAACCGACACCGGCGAACGCGAGCTAAGCCAGGCCGAAACCGCCCGCCTCCGCTGCGACGCCATCATCTGCAAACCGGGGGAGCGCAACAAAGCCACCATCCCCCCATCAACCCGCCGCGAAGTCCTGGCCCGCGACCACCACCAATGCCAGTTTCCGAGCTGCGGTCGTACCCGCTTTCTCGAAGTCCACCACATCCAGGCGCGGGCGCGCGGCGGCACCAACCACCCCGACAACCTCACCACCCTCTGTTCCGCCTGTCATCGCCTTCGGCACGAGCGGAGCGCGGACACGATGTGCGCGGCGGGCTATTAAAGAAAATGTGATCGCACGCATCCCGACGGTGGTGTATCCGTAACAAGGCAGGTTGGGCGCATGGCGATCGGAGCCCGGGGGGCGTGAGGCGACAGCCACCGGGTCCATTACATCGACAACAGGGATGTCCCATGGATCACGAGGCAAGGCCGGACAACGAAGAGCAGCGGGAACAACCGCAGGGCATCATGACGGATACCGTCGCAGTGGATGATGAAACAGACCGCATACCTGCACTACCACCGGTACCCGCGCGGCCGGTCACGGCCACTGAGCGCCTGGTAAGTCTCGACCTGCTGCGTGGCTTTGCCGTCCTGGGCATCCTGCTGATCAATATCTGGGCCTACGCATTGCCTTTTCCGGCGGCCATGAATCCGCGGCTCATCGGCCTGGACCTGGGTTGGGATCGGGTTGTCTACGCCTTCGTCCACCTTTTCGCCTACACCAAGATGATGCCCATTTTCGGCATGCTGTTCGGCGCCGGCCTGATCCTGTTCACGCGGCGGGTCGAGGAGCGGGGAGGTCGTTCGGGCCGGCGCTGGTTCGCGCGCCAGTGGTGGTTGCTGGTGATCGGTCTGGTGCACGGGTACCTGCTGTGGAACGGCGACATTCTCGTGCCCTATGCCATCTGCGGACTCATCGCATACCGCGCGCGGCGCTGGCGGCCGCGCACACTGGTGATGTTGGCCATGCTGCTCATGGTGGTGCCGAAGGTCGGCATGCAGGGCCTGGCCGTGTTCCTGGACGGTGTCCGCACCACCGCCGTGGAGGCGGACGCGGCCATCGTCGCGGGGGATACTCTGACCATCGACCAGTTGGAAAAACAGGAGATGTGGCACGAGACCGTCGCCACCTGGGACCCGACCCGCCAGGAGTTTGACGATCTGGTGACGATCATGCGCGGCAGCTACGGCGACATCCTGGGTCGCGCCGCGCCAGAGCTGCTGGTGATGCATCTGGTTATGTACCCGTTGGGTTTCGGTTGGAACATCGTCGGGTTCATGCTCGTGGGAATGGCCCTGTTCAAGTTGGGGGTGATCCAGGGTGAGCGCTCCGACGGGTTCTATGTGCGCCTGGCCATCGGCTGTTACGGGACAGGTCTGCCGGCGGCCTGGTGGATGATGGGCTGGATCGACGCCCATCACCACGACTTCATCGCCATGATCAGGATCGGGTTCATATCGGTGGAGGTCACCGGGCCCCTGGTGGCGCTGGGGCACATCGCCCTGGTCGTGCTGGCGGGACGGCGGGGTTGGCTCGGCCCACTCGCGCCGCGGCTGGCCGCGGCGGGGCGCATGGCGTTCACCAACTACCTGACCCAGACCCTGGTCTGCACGGCGATCTTTTTCGGGCCCGGGTTCGGCCTGTTCGGGGCGCTGGACCGTACCGCGTTGCTGGGCGTCGTGTTGGCTGTCTGGGTGCTCCAGTTGTGGTGGAGCCCGTTGTGGCTGGGCCACTTCCGTTTCGGTCCCCTGGAATGGCTGTGGCGCAGCCTGTCCTACGGAAGCCGCCAGCCGCTGCGCATCACAAAGGGCTAGGCTCCCTTCAGCGTGAACTCCTGTGCCTCCGCCGGTACCTTGGCGTAGGCATCGGTCAGGCGGTCATCCTCCACCATGTCGACGAACCCGGTGTAATCATCCGCGCCGCGGGAATGGGGAGCGTGTTCGAAGATCGTCCGCTGGTAGCCGAAGGCTTCGGCCAGTTCGACGTTCACCCGGATGGGGGGGCACAGGCGGTTGCCGAAGTGGGCACGCAACTGTTCCAACATGTCGCCGGACTGGCGCGTGCGCAGATCCTGGAAGGTGGGCAACACGTAGCGCAGGCCCAGGCGCGGGTTGTGGCGGCCGACCCGGGCCACGTGGCGCACGAAGTCCATCACTCCCGCCAGCGCTGCCGGATTCAGAGCCACCGGGGCGATGACATCATCCGCGCAGCCCAGAACGTTCACCGCCACGGCGTCCACGCCCGGCGCAGCGTCCAGCACCACCCAGTCGTAGCGATCGCGTGCCGGCTCGAGGGCTTCGGCCAGGGCCCGGTGCCCGTCCTTGTCGCGACGGGCGATGGCCAGGGCGGCGCGGGTCAGGTGGTGATCCGCCGCCACTACGTCCAGGTTCTCCCGTGCGCGGGTCACGGCGTCCAGCAGGTCGGCCTCGCCCAGCAGCACTTCGGTGATGGTCAGCTCGGTCTCGACGCCCAGCGCCTTGGCGCACTGGCCCTGGGTATCGGTATCCACCAGCAGGACACGGTGGCCGCGTCTGGCCAGGCCGTGGGACAGGTTCACGGCGGTGGTGGTCTTGCCCACTCCGCCCTTGGTCATGGCGACGGCTATGATTCTCATGTCGGCAGCTCCCCTCTGGACAGGAACGCGGCGATTCTTGTGCCCAACCGCGCGGAAAGTGCCTGAAACGATCGTGCCAAGCGGGTCAGCGCGGTTCAGGGTCCGGCATGGGGGAAGGGAGGGTCGTATGGCGGTTGATAAGGGGTCAGGTCCGTGTTGCAAAGGGCAAGGCGGAAGGCGAAGTAACGTGCCCGGCGCGCTTCAGGCGTTGGGTACGGCTCGGGGATGGGCTACCAACCAGTGCTCCAGGGATGAGCGCAGTTCGTCGCCGTTGACCGGCTTCGTGAGGAAGTCGTCCATGCCCACCACCAGGCAGCGGTCCCGGTCACTGGTGGATGCGCCGGCGGTCAGGGCGATGATGGGGA
>QNDV01000179.1 GCA_003646045.1 bacterium | reverse complement strand
CCCGATTCCTTCACCGACCTGCTGGCCACCATCGCCACCCTGCGTGCTCCGGACGGCTGCCCCTGGGACCGTAAGCAGAAACTCACCGACGCCACGCGTTACCTGCTGGACGAAGCCGGAGAGCTTCTGGACGCCTCCCTGGAGGGGGATCTCCCGGGTGTGCGCGAGGAAATGGGTGACCTGCTGTTCATGATCTGTTTCTGCTGCCAGATCCTGGGCGAGACCGAACCTCTCACCATGTACGACGTGGCCCGCGAAGGAAACGCCAAGCTGTTGCGCCGGCATCCCCACGTGTTCGGGGACGCCGAAGCGCGTGACACCGCCGAAAGCCAGCAACGCTGGAACGCCATCAAGGCCCAGGAAAAGCGGGACCGCGGCCTCGACCCCGACCGCGAGTCCATCCTGAAGGAGATGCCGTCGAGTACGGCGCCCCTCCACCAGGCCTACCGCTACCAGGACGACGCCGCGGATCACGGTTTCGACTGGCCGACGGTGGACGGTGTCTGGGCCAAGTTGCACGAGGAACTCGACGAGGTGACCGAAGCGGTGGCAACCGGAGACGCCGGGCGGATCGAACACGAGATCGGCGATTTGCTGTTCTCGGTCGTGAACCTGGCACGCTGGTACAAGGTGCAGCCGGACCTGGCCCTGCGCCGGGCCAACAGTCGCTTCCGCAGCCGCTTCCACCTGGTGGAGGAGGAATTCCGCGAGGCCGGTCGCAACCTGGCGGACGCGGACATCGAGGAACTGGAAACAGCCTGGGAACGCGCCAAGCGACGCCTCGGCTGAGCCCCGGGAAATCTACTCCGGACACCCGTCCTGGTCCTCGTCACCGTCGTAGTCCTCAGCCTGGTCCGGACACTGGTCCTGCTCGTCTTCGATCCCGTCGAGGTCGTTGTCCGCTTCGGGACACCCGTCGTCGTCCTCGAAACCATCGAAGTCCTCGGGCTCGTCCGGGCAGCCGTCACGCGCATCCTCCACAGAATCCCCGTCGCGGTCCTGCAGTTCATCGGGACAACCGTCGGCGTCGTGATGACCATCCATGACCTCGGGCAGGTCCGGGCACAGATCCCGCAGATCCGGAATCCCGTCGTGGTCGTTGTCCGGATCCGGGATGCCGTCGCCGTCCTCGAAACCATCGAAGTCCTCGGCGGCATCCGGCGCACCGTCATGGCGATCGGGAATACCGTCGTGGTCGTTGTCGTATTCGGGACAGCCGTCATCGTCCTGGAAGCCGTCGTGGTCCTCGGGGGTGTCCGGGCAATGGTCCTTGCGGTCCACTATGCCGTCGTCATCGCGGTCGCGACCGCCGCTGGAGAACTGGCGTGTCACGGCAAGCCTCATCTGCCAGTCGGGATAGGCCGGCCACCACTCGGTATTCTCGTCGTCGTCCGCCAGACTCAGCAGGTAGCCGCCCTCCAGGCCCCAGCCTTCCAGCACGCCCCAGCGCAACCCCATGGCCAGGGTAGCCAGTTCCTCGCTGCTGCTGACAGTGGTGTTGCCGCGGAACGAGTCGTGGGCGTACTCCACCCACAGGCTGGTCGTATGGCGTCTGAATTCGAGAGCCGCGCCCCAGGTGTCGGCATCGTTCTGCTTGTCGCCACCAGCCGCAGCGGCTGACTGGTACCGCGGCGGCCACGGTTCCAGCAGGGTAGTACCCATGCCGTAGCCCAGGTCCTCCCGCTTGTTCCAGGTCCGCGACCAGTTCAGGTGCAGGCGCATCTCCGGCACCTGGGCGTGGGTCCACAGACGCAGGGTCAGCGCCGCGCCCGCCGTGGGTGACAGCACACCCTCGCCCAAGCCGGCGGCGGTATCCCCCACGGGCAGGTTGCCACCGCCAAAGATCGTGGCGGAGAGTTTCCCTCCGGGCAGAGTACGTCCCGTGGCCAATTGCCACCTGCCGTCACCCAGTCCCGAACCCGACTCGGGTATCCAGCCCTTGCCGTCGGACCAGGTACGCCAGGGCACCTCGGCATTCACCTGCAACCAGCGCCAGGGGGACATCTCGACCAGCAGGTAATAGTCGCGCATGCTGACCCGCTCCAGCTGGTCCGCCTCCCCGTCATTCACCAGGTAGACCGTTGTCCAGTTGCGGATACCCAGGCCCACCGTCACGAGCCCATCCGGCGGCATGACACCCGAAGTCAGCCGGCTCAGACGCAGCGAATCCTGGTGGCGGGGCAATTCGCGGCGGACCGGCGGCACCGGCACCGTATCCGGCACCGCCGTCACGACGGTTTCAGCGCCGGACGGATAGGCTCCGGCCACCAACCAGGCCAACAGGAAAATCAGTTGTCGCAAGCCTCGTCCTCGCCCTGCGGGGTCCCGGTTTCGGTGGCGGGCTCATCCGCGGTGGAGGACTTCTCCGCCGTGGCGGGCCCGGCCTCGGTATCATCCTGTGGCGTGTGGTCCTGCTTGAGTTCGTCCATGTAGTTCAGTTGCAGGTCCATTACCACCTGGTCCATCACCTTCGTGATCTCCTCTGGCGTCCCGGTGCGGCACTTCTCCTTGAGCATCTCGAGAATGTCGATGGTTCCGGCGGCCTGGTTCAGATCCCGGGTTGATTCGCCCGTGGCCGGGTCCTGGATCTTGCCGAGCTGCTGCATGGCCATCATCTGCAGATTGACCACCAGGTGGAACAGGACCTGGTCATGTTTGCTGGGAGGCTGCTGGTTCAAGACACTTTCCTTTCACTGGCCGGATCCGGCCGGTCGAACTCATCGGCGATGGAGCCTACCACCGCCTCGATCAGGTCTTCCAATGTGATCATGCCCACGAGGTTCCCGTCCGCGGCGGACACCATGGCCAACTGGCAATCCCGCGCCCGCAACTCCTCGAACACTTCGTAGGGCGACATGCGACCGTCAATCACCAGGGGCGAATGCCGCAGGCGATAGGGCACCGGTGCCCGGTGACTGTCCCGGTCCATGAAAAGCAGGTCACGCACCAGTACGTACGCCACCACGTCGTCGCCGTCGCGCACCGGCAGCCGGCTGAAGCCCGACTCGGCCGCGATTCGCAGGCAGCTTCCCACCGTAGTGCCAGGATCAACGGTTACCAGATCGTCGACGGACTTGACGAATTCCGTCACCGCTCTCGCCTCGAGTTCCACCAGGCCACCCAGAGCCGCCGTGAAACGCCGATCATCGGCGGTGGGTACCGAGTTCGTCAACAAAAGGGCCGTCAGGTTGCGGCGATCAAGTTCGACACCGTCGGCCCCGCTGGGCAGCAGGCGCCGCCACAGGGCAGTGTACCAGCCCAGGGTGCGGCGCAAGGGCGCGGTGACCGCCATGGCCAGCGACATCGGCCGCACCCCCAGGGCCATCAGTCGCTCTGGATACTCGCGAAACAGTACCTTCGGCAGAATCTCACCAAAAAGAATAACGAGGGTCGAGACCACCGCCAACGCATACCACTGACCTCGGTCCCCGTAGCGCGCCGTGAAGGCCACCGTCACCACGGCGCTACCCAGGACGTTGGCCAGGTTGGTCCCGATCAGACAGGTCAGGATCGGATCCTCCAGACGGCGCAGCAGTCTCTCCAGGCGCCGACGGCTCGTTGCGTCGACACGTTCGTCGCGCAGCAGGCGGGCCCTGCTGATACTCATGTAACCCGTCTCACTGCCGGAGAAAAACCCGCTCAGGAAGAGGGATGCCAGGAAGATGCCGACGGTGGGCAGCCAACCGGGAGCGCCACTCATGGCTCCCCCTCGCCGGATTCGAGCAGCGTGACCTGGACGCGGTCAACACGGTGATTCGTGACTTCGAGAACCGTCAGACGGGCGGCCGGCAGGGTCAAACGGTCCCCCGCCTCAAGCACCCTGCCTAGACCGGCCATGAGAAATCCCGCCACCGTCACGTAGTCGCGACTGGCGGGCAGACGCAGGCCGCAGGCCTCCTCCAGGTCGCGCAGGTTCGTACGACCGCCCAGGACCCACCGTCCATCACCCAGGGGGACTATTTCCACATCGTGATAGGCCATGTCGGCGGCCTGCCCCAGGAGCGCCTGCAGGCAATCGGCCAGGGTCACGATACCCGTAAAATCGCCGTGCTCATCCACTACCGCCACCAGGTGGCCGGCGCCCCTGCGCATCTCGGCCAGCAGGGAAGCCACGTTCTTGCTTTCGGGCACGAAACCCAGGGGACGCAGCGAGCCCCCCAGGGGGTCGCTATCCTTGGGACCGGAGGCGTCCAGCAGGTCCTTCAGGTGGAACAGTCCCTCGGGCAGGTCGCCGTCCCGCGGCCGTACCGGATAGCGGTTGAACCCGGCCTCCCTGGCCGTGTCCAGCACCTGGGACCTGGTTTCCCCACGGCGCAGGGCGACGACCTCGGTACGGGGTGTCATGATCCGCGCCACTGCCAGGCTCTCCAGGCGCAACAGTCTCGCCAAGGCCCGCCCCTCTGTCTCGCTCAGGGTGCCGTCGGCAACGGCCAGGTCACAGGAAGCCTCCAGTTCGTCGGGAGTCAGGGGTCGAGTGCCGGTCCTCTCCAGGGGCAGATGCCGCAACACACCGGCCAGCAGCCAGCCCAGCAGCTTCAACAGCGGGGCGTTCAGGGCCAGCCACAGTCCCAGGGGCCACTGGGCCAGCATGGCGACCTGTCGCCGGTAGCGCAGGGCCAGCATCTTGGGCGTTATCTCGCCGAATAACAGCAGTACGATGGTGACCAGGGGCACCGCCACCGCAACAGCCGTACCCCGCCCCCCGAGCCAATGGACGAACAGGCTCGTCGCCAGGACGCTGGCGGCAGTGTTCACCAGCAGATTACCTATCAGCAGCGCGGACAACAGGTCGTGGGAACGGCGCAGCAACTGGACGACACGCCGGCCGGCACGCCCCGATTCCGCCTCGAGGCGTGCGCGTTCGGCTTCGCCCAGAGCGAAGAAGGCGGTCTCGCTGCCGGAAAAGGCAGCTGACAGTACCAGCAGGACAAGTAACAGGATCAGATCCACGACACACTCCCCGAAAGGTTGCCGGGCGTGCCCCGGCCTCGCGCGGGATGGTAACCGGTGACCACCGGGCGGGCAAGCCGTGGCGGGCCTGAAAAAAACATTTGCGACCGTGACACCATGGGTGATGATTCGCTCACCGATACCGATTTGTCCCGAAAGGACCCATGCACAACGTTTTGGTCATCCGCTTCGGCGCCCTGGGCGATCTCTGTCTGCTGGCCCACACCCTGGTCCGGGCCGGCGAGCTGTCCGCCGGCCGCCGCTTCACCCTGGTTACCAAGCCGGCTTTTGCCCCCCTCATGGCCCGGGTGCGGGGAGTGGACGAAGTGGTTTCCCTGCCGTCGGAAAATGTGGCGGGCAGCTGGCAACTGGCCCGCACTCTGCGCCGCCGCCGTTGGGACACGGTGATCGACGCCCACGCGGTCCTGCGGGCCCACCTGGTGCTGACCTTCCTGGGACGCGGCGCCGATGCACGGCTGGGCAAGGATACGGTAGCGAGGCTGGGCCTGCTGGCTGGTGGCCGCCGGACCACCGCCCTGGAACGCACCATGCGCCACCGCTTCGACGACCTGCTGCCCGCCATGGTCGGAGCTACACCTCCCGATGTGGCCCACACACCCGCCACGGTTTTTGATGACCTGACCCCGGCCACCACTGCAGGTCCACCACTGCTGGGCATTGCCCCCGGCGCCCGCTGG
>QNDV01000178.1 GCA_003646045.1 bacterium | reverse complement strand
GAGCGCGCGACCACCGTCTCGGACCGCATCGACCGGGTGGTCATGCATCCGTGGCTGGGTGTGCCCATCTTCCTGGCTTTCATGTACGTGGTTTTTACAGTGACCTTTTCCGTGGGTACGCCGCTCATGGACCTGCTGGACCAGGGTTTCGGCTGGCTGGGCGGTACCATCAATGGTTTCTGGCCGGCTGGCTCCACCAGCCCCCTGCGATCCCTGCTGGTGGACGGGATCATCGGTGGTGTAGGTGGCGTGGTGGTCTTTTTGCCCAACATCGTGCTGCTCTTCCTGGCCATCGCCGTGCTCGAGGGCACGGGCTACATGGCCCGGGCGGCATTCGTCATGGACCGCCTCATGTCCAAGGTCGGGTTGCACGGCAAGAGCTTCATTCCCCTGTTGATCGGCTTCGGCTGCACCGTGCCGGCGATCATGGCGACGCGTACCCTGGAGTCCCGCCGGGACCGGCTGATCACCATCATGGTGTTGCCCCTCATGAGTTGTGGCGCGCGGTTGCCCATCTACGCCCTCATGATACCCGCCTTCTTCGCGCCCAAATGGCAGGGGCCCATGTTGTGGATCATCTACGTGGTGGGTATCGTGCTGGCCCTGCTGGGGGCGCGACTGCTACGGGCCACCATGTTCCGCGGCGAGAGCACGCCGTTCCTGATGGAACTTCCCCCGTATCGCATGCCCACCGCCACCAGCCTGCTGATGCAGGTGTGGATCCGGGCCTGGTTGTATCTCAAAAAGGCCGGCACGGTGATCCTGGGGGCGGCCATCATCCTGTGGTTCCTGGCTTCGTATCCCAAGCCGCCGGCGGACTACGTGCCGCCCCAGGGTTTCGATACGGTCAACGGCGGCGGAGTTGCGGAGGTGTCGGTGCCCTACGGTGAGATCACGGATCCGGATCTGGCCCAGTCCACCGAGTTGGCCTATTCCATCAGTGGACGCATCGGCCGGCTGATGGAGCCGCTGATACGCCCCATGGGCTTCGACTGGCGCATCGGCACGGCGTTGGTGGGGGCGACGGCGGCCAAGGAGGTCTTCGTGGCCCAGATGGGTGTGGTCTTCGCCGTGGGCGAGGCCGACGAGACCAGCGATGATCTCAGGCAACAGCTGCGAGCGCGCTATTCGTCCCTGGTGGGCTTCTGCATCATGCTGTTCGCCCTGATCTCCACACCGTGTGTTGCCACCTTTGCCATCACGCGCCAGGAAGCGGGGGGCGTTAGCTGGGCTTTCGCCCAGGGCTGGGGACTGACGGCCCTGGCCTGGATCCTGACGGTGGCCGTCTACCAGGTGGGATTGCTGTTGGGATTCGGGGCCGGACCTGCGGGAGGTATGTAGCCATGCCGGGTTGGGAGATCCTTGTTGTCGGCGGAATCGTAGCGGTGGCCCTGTTGTGGGCGGCGCGTGGAATCTGGCGGGCGACCCGTAGCCGACGCATATGCTCGAGTTGTGCTTCTTCGGGCGGTTGTCCGGTGGCCAACGGTACGTCGCTGCAGCCACTGGGGTCGGAGTGCGAAGTCGAGGAGCCGGGGGTGGCCGGAGATCGCTAGATTATTCCTGCCTATTTGACGTTAAACACGTTTGGGTTCTATGCTGGTTGGGAAGCCCGATTCCATAACGGACTCCGCCGATGGGAATACCCGCCCGTGAATGATACCGCCGACAGCAATCCACAGACCCGCGAGGAACTGGAAGCGCTGATAATACGGCTGCGGAAACAGCTCCACGAGTTCGAGGTGGCCCAGGGCGAGAACCGCTACCGCGAGATCTTCGAACGCTCCGCCGACGCCATTCTCATCATCGACGACGATACCTTTGTCGACTGTAACCAGGCCACCGTCGACATGCTGGGCTACGGCGACAAGGAAGAACTGCTGCGGTCCCACCCTTCCCAGCTGTCCCCCGAGAAACAGCCCGACGGCCGTTCGTCCTTCGAGAAGGCCAACGAGATGATTGCCACGGCCTTCGAGCGGGGCAGCCACCGCTTCGAGTGGTACCACCAGCGGGCGGACGATTCCGTCTTCCCGGTGGAGGTCCTGTTGACGCCCCTGGCCCGCGAGGGCCGGCCGCTGTTGCATACGGTCTGGCGCGACATCACCGAACGCAAACATCTCGAGTTGGAGCTGCGCCAGGCCCAGAAAATGGAAGCCATGGGCAAGCTGACCGGCGGCATCGCCCACGACTTCAACAACCTGCTGGTCGCGGTGCTGGGCTATGCGGAGCTACTGAGTCTGGAGTTGCCCGAGGAGAGCCCGCTCCTGGAATACGCGGAACAGATCAGTTTGGCCGGCAATCGCGCCGCGAGCCTGGTCGCCCAGTTGCTGGCCTTCAGTCGCAAGCAGATGCTGCAGCCGCGGGTGCTGGACCTGCACGTCGTCCTGCGCAACCTGGAGAAGATGCTGGTCCCCCTGCTGGGCGAGGACATCCAGTTCGTCCAGCACTTCCATAGCGAGCCCCTGCTCATCAAGGCGGACGAGGGCCAGTTGGAACAGGTGGTGGTGAACCTGGCTTCCAATGCCCGGGACGCCATGGTCGAAGGCGGAATCCTGGTGCTGGAGACCCACCGGGTCTGCATCGATGGACAGAGAGCAGGCGAGAAGACGAATCTCGAACACGGGAACTACGCCGTGCTGTCGGTGGCCGATACGGGCGAGGGCATTCCCACCGATCATCTGGTGCGCATCTTCGACCCCTTCTTCACCACCAGGGACATGGAGCAGGGTACCGGTCTGGGCCTGTCCACGGTCCATGGCATCGTCAAGCAGAGCGGCGGCGACATCACGGTACGCAGCGAAGTGGGCAAGGGCACTATCTTCAAGATCTATATTCCGTTGACCGACGAGCAGCCCGTGCCCGAGGCCGAAGCTCCCCGCGCCGAAGAGAAAACCGACCGGCGAGCCACCGAGGTCGTGCTGTTGGTGGAGGATGAAGCTGGAGTTTCCCGGCTGGTGGAAAACGTGCTTGGGCGTGCCGGCTACCAGGTGTTCGTGGCAACCAACGGCGTGGAGGCCCTGGAGCTGGTGGAGGCCCTGGATCTGAAGCCGAATCTGTTGCTGACGGACGTGATCATGCCGCGCATGGGCGGGCCGGAACTCGCCCGTCGTCTGCAGGAGAAGATGCCGGACCTGAAGGTACTCTTCTCCTCCGGATACACGGACAGCGCTTTGATAAACCGCGGGGCCCTGGAGAACGGGGTGGAACTGATCCAGAAACCGTTCGTGCCGCGTGTATTGCTGAAGAGGATGCGCAAGGTGCTGGAGAACTGACTCAGTCCGACCCCGGCCCCACCGGCACCAGCATCACCGGCTTCATGTCCCGCAGATAGGTAGCGTCCACCTGCTCGAGTTCGTTGACCCTGATCACCGACAGCAGCATCTCCACGTATTCCTGCCCCTTCTCCGAATAGGAAGTGAGGGTGGTCGCCAGGTCCTTGCCGGTGAGCGCCTGTCCGGCGGCGCGGAGACCGGCGCGCTGGTCGCGGAAGTCGCGGTAGCTGCGGTGGGTGTTGAGGTTGTGCATGTAGGCGGCGATGCTCTGCTCGGGACTGTCGAAGGCGCGAATCTTGTAGTCGCCCAGGTGGTCCCGCTGCTCGGCCGGGGTGATACCGTCCCCACTCCATGTCCACTGCCCGAAGAGGGCATTGCCCATGTCACTGAAGCGGGAAGTGCTCCAGCCGCTTTCCACCGCGGCCTGGGCCAGGGCCAGGGACGGAGGGACGATATCCAAGCGGTGGGCCAGCTTGTCCAGCACATCGTCACTGACCGCTTCGTTGTCGGGCGCTTCCAGGAAGTACTGGGCGGCCAGGTCGCGCAGCCAGGTCTGGTCCTCGGCGGTGCGGGTCTTGTTCAGCGTCAGGTCCAGCAGGCGATCGCGATTGAGCAGGATGGTCTCGTTGGCTTCGAGAACCAGGGGTGCGTAGACGAAGAAGAAGTATCGCTTTTTGAGCTGTACCGGCAGATTGGGCGCCACCTCGTGCCGCCAGCGGCTGGGCACGCTGGCCAGGTAGAAACGGGGCACCGAGCGGTCACCGCCACGCCAGTCATCGATGGTGTATTTGGCGGCGACGAAGTAGTCCCTGATTTCGTCCAGGTTGGCGAAGGCAAAGGTGTCGGGAACCGCAGTGCCGCGGCGCAGGTGACTGTCGCGGCCGGACTCGGCCTTGTCGCAGGCGCCGAGTAGCAGAGCTGTGGCGAGCAGGGCGATGATCAGGCCACGGGTGGATGGTGCGGGCGCGACGGAATGGGACATGTTCAGGCTCCTGGTCGATGGCGTGATGAGTGGCGGAGGCATGATAGCACTGAGTGGCCGGACGATAAACTCCTGCGGTTGATGTAAGAATAAATTGACGTTCGCCCGGGTGTGGTGTAAGATAATTCTTACCATCACAGTGAACCGGAGGTTATTATGTCACTCGCACGCAAGCAGGCTCTGATCTCAGGCTCCGTCTGGCTCGTTATCACCGTGATCTTTGCCGTCAATTTCTTCAGCATCGGTGCGGAGGATTTTGCTTCCCCCGCCGGCACCCGGGCCAGAGGGCTGGCCGGGGCCATCATCCTGCCGGGTTACATCATCAATTTCTTTATCCTGTGGTGGTCCCGGCGGGGGCGCCGGGCAGGGGATCTGGACGAGAGGGACAAGGCCATCGAGCTGCGGGCCTCTGAGCAGACCATGATCGTCATACTCATGGTGGTCTTCCTGTTCGGCATCGGCCTATACGAGACCCACCTCGAAAGTGGCACCGTACCCGTGGGCTGGCTCTACCTGCTGTCCTACGGAATGGTCGCCCTGGTCTCGCTAGTGCACCCGGTGTTGAGTCTCATCAACGACTTTGCTGGACATGCCGATGGCTAAGGCACGCATCCGCAACCACGTGCGTGTATTGCGCGAGGAGCATGGTCTGACCCAGACCGGCTTGGCGGGGCAGTGTGGCTGTACCCGCCAGACCATCATCATGCTCGAGCAGGAGAAGTACGTGCCTTCGCTGTCGCTGGCGTTCGCGGTGGCGCGAGCGTTCGGGGTGACGGTGGAGGAGGTGTTCGAGTCAGGGGAGAACTGACGTTATGGGTATCTCCCCGCGGTGTGTCGATTCAAAATCCTCCGGGATGTGTTTCATGCCAGGCCGTCGCATCCTGGTACGCTTTCGCCACGCCCAACAGCGTGGCTTCCCTGTACAGGCCACCCACGAAACTGATGGAGTGTGGCTGGTTCTCGGCCAGGAACCCGTTGGGCACTACCACCTGCGGATGCCCAGTCAGGTTGGTGATCAGCAGATTGTCCCCGCCGAAGGAGGGTGTGATGTAGACGTCCACCTCGGACAGCACCGCCTCCACCATGGCGATGAGCTCCATGCGATGCCGGTTGGCCTGGATGTACTCCACGGCGGGAATGAATTGGGCCTGCCGGAAGGTGTTGGGCCAGGCGTAGCGCACTTGCCGCACCAACTCGTCGTCGTGTCCGGAGAGGGTGAGGTCCTGGAACGCCGCACCCGCTTCGGCTGACAGGATAAAGGCCAGACTTGACGGGTCAATACCCAGGGTCTCGAGGTCGAAGTCCACCGGGACGAGATGAGCACCATCATCGCGCAGTACTTCGAGGGCTTTGGCGTTCAGCGTCGAATCAGGTCCACCTTCGTCGAACGCCGCCTGCAGGTAGCCGATGCGCAGG
>QNDV01000177.1 GCA_003646045.1 bacterium | reverse complement strand
TTGCTGCGGGAAGGTCCCTTCACCGCCGGCAGCATCGGCCTGGTGATCAACCTGTCCGGTCACACCTCCCACGCCGCTCACCCGGAAAAGGGGTGCAGCCCCGCCGCGGCCATGAGCCGCCTGGTCACCGGTCTGGTTACGCTGCCCATACAACTGGAAGCCCGGGGGGATTTGGCCCTGGTCACCGTGGTTCACGCACGCCTGGGTGAAGAGGACTTCGGCACCAGTCCGGGCCAGGCGTCGATTCTGGCGACCCTGCGAGCCGATCAGTATGACGTGCTGAAGGAACTCCGCCACCTGGCGACTGCCATGGCTGAACACGAATCAGCCGCCGACGGACTGGATTGCCGGCTGGAATGGGTGGAGGAATTCCCCCTCACGATCAACCACCCCGCGGCGGTGGACGAGGCGCGGCGCGCGACCGTCCGTGCAGGCCTCGATCACGGCATGCCACCCGAGAGCCCCTTCCGCTGGTCCGAGGATTTCGGTTGGCTGAGTGCCGACGTCCCCGGGGCGCTGATAGGTCTTGGTGCCGGCGAGAATCAGCCCGACCTGCATGCGTCGGACTACGACTTCCCGGATGAGCTCCTGGCGCCGGGGTTGCGGTTCTGGGAGGCGTTGCTGGTGGAGTTGGGCTTGCGTCCCACAGTGGACCAATGAGTGGCGACGCGGTCAGTCCCCGACACTTCCGGGAGGCACCAACTATTTCAACAGGATCATTTTTCTGGCAGCTTGTCCCTGGCCGTTCGCTTGGATTATTGCGTGGTAAAGACCGGACCCGACCGGCGCATTTCCATGATCAACACCATGCCAGACAAAGGAGTGTCGACCAGCATCGAGAAAGCCGTCATGCAGCACACGGACTACCTCACCGCGGATATTGCAGATGGACAGCCGTACAGACGTTCCCTTGTCGAGGAAGAGTGGGATCGTGGTTGTGGGATTGAAGGGGTTGGGGTAATTGGGCAAAACCTGGAGCTTTGGCGTACCCATATCGTCCGACGCCACACCCGATATCCCGGAAAGATCCGCGACCAGGCTCAAGTTGCGGATCGTGATCGCCACCCGGCTGAGACCGGGGACCTCCCAGCCGAGATTCAGCCCCCCGATCCTGTAGTCGGCAAAATCAGTGGACTCGGTGAGATAGCCCCGGCTCCACACTTCCTGCAACGCGGCCATGGCATAAGGCAATAGATCCACGCTGTAGGAAACCCACGTGCCGTCATGCAGGCTGACCGGCGCAACATCCTGCTGGGCGATGCGATAGATCATCGATCCGGTCGCGACATCCAACGCCACATAGAGCGGAGTCATCTCATAGCGATCGTCGTAGACCGGCACGCCCAGCCACAGCAGTTTTCCATATCCCGACGAGGCGGGGTTCAGGTTCTGCACGATGAAATAGACGCTGTATTGGGCCGCATGAATATTGGCGTCGTAACCTGCCGCAACGATGATTTCAGCCAATGTAAGACGAGCGTCCATCCGGAAATCGAGACTGGCCAGATCCGACAACGGAGGGCATCCGGGCCCCTGGGTCCCGGGCTCGCTCAGGCGCTGCTCCAGGAGAAATGCGGGCCAGGGGTCGCTGACCGTACGGTAGACACCGCCATATTCGCTCACCGAATCCACGCCCAGGAGAAGATCGAAGACGGTAGCGCCGCTCTGTCCCATCTCGACGGACTTCTCAGTGTTTTCCCAGCGAAACCAATCCGGGGCAGGAGAATCGACCGGCGCGCCGACAATCGAACTGATGCTGTTCCACTGGACGCAGTCCCAAATGGGCGGCGGTAACGTCTGGTCCCAGACAAGTGTCCCCTGAAACTCCCCTGTTGCCGGGTGTTTCACGTTTACGCCGCGCTGAAAACCGGGGTCGGATATGAGTTCTTGTCCGGAACCCGCATGCGGCCAGGCAATGAGCGCGGTGACAAACAGGATGATGATTCTCAACGGTTCACCTGTCGTGAGGGCTTCCTGATGCGGTTGGAATTATAACACGAGGGAATGGATGCCACCGACAAAGCCACTCGATTCGTCGCGCTCGGGGTTGAATATCTTGACGGCCAGCGAGATACCGACATCCGCCGCGTGGATGCCCGCAGGGGCTAGGCCGGATTATTCATGAATCGCCGTAGCGAGGATGTGCAGGTTGAAATTTGGCAGTGCCCTCGTAAGGTTTTGGGACCGAGGTGTACCAGCACGGTACGTTGAGGGAGTAAAACCGGGAAGGTGCTGTCAAATATCATCCTACACACCGCAGTAGGTGATTCATGAATAATCCGGGCTAGGCTTCGTTCCCCAGCCGCCCCAACAACTCCTCCAGCAACTTCTCCGCCGCCACCGGAATCACCGTACCGGGTCCGAAGATGGCCGCCGCACCGTTGGCCTTGAGGAACTCGTAGTCCTGGGCCGGAATCACCCCGCCACAGATGACCATGATATCGCCCCGTCCCAGTCGCTTCAGTTCGGCCACCAGGGCCGGCAGCAGGGTCTTGTGCCCCGCGGCCAGGCTGCTCATGCCCACCATGTGGACGTCGTTTTCCACCGCCTGTCGCGCGGTCTCCTCGGGGGTCTGGAACAGCGGACCCACGTCCACGTCGAAGCCCAGGTCGGCAAAGGCCGTAGCCACCACCTTGGCACCGCGGTCGTGGCCGTCCTGGCCCATCTTGGCCACGAGGATGCGGGGCCGGCGGCCCTCGTGCTCCTCGAAACGGGTAATCAGTTGCTGCACGCGCTCGATGTCGTCGTCCTTTCCGAACTCGGCCCGATAGACGCCACTGATGGTACGGATCTCGGCCTTGTGCCTGCCGCAGACCTTTTCCACGGCGTCGGATATCTCTCCCAGGGTGGCCCGCGCCGCTGCCGCGGTCACGGCCAGTTCCAGCAGGTTGCCGTCGCCGGTATCCGCACAGGAGGTCAGGGCTCCGAGGGCAGCCTCCACGGCCGACTCGTCACGGTCCCGACGCAACTGTTCCAGCCGCGCCACCTGCTGCCGGCGAACTTCCGTGTTGTCCACCTCGAGGATCTCCAGGGGATCCTCCTTGTCCAGACGATACCTGTTGACGCCCACCAGCACGTCCTGACCGCTGTCGATGTGGGCCTGGCGCCGCGCACTGGCTTCCTCGATGCGCATCTTGGGCAGACCCGCGCCGATGGCCTGGGCCATGCCGCCGTGGCTCTCCACTTCCTGGATGTGTTCCCAGGCCCGCCGCATGATGGCGTCGGTCAGACACTCAAGATACCAGGAGCCACCCCAGGGGTCGACCGTGCGGCAGATGCCCGTCTCTTCCTGCAGGTAGAGCTGGGTGTTGCGGGCGATGCGCGCCGAAAAATCCGTGGGCAGGGCGATGGCCTCGTCCAGGGCATTGGTATGCAGGGACTGGGTGCCACCCAGGGCCGCGGCCATGGCCTCGATGCAGGTTCGCGCCACATTGTTGTAGGGATCCTGTTCGGCCAGGGACCAGCCCGAAGTCTGGCTGTGGGTACGCAGAGCCATGGACTTGGCGTTCTGCGGGTCGAATTCCCGGATCAGCTTGGCCCACAACAGCCGGCCGGCCCGCAACTTGGCCATCTCCATGAAGTAGTTCATGCCCTCGGCCCAGAAGAAACTGAGTCGCGGCGCGAAACGGTCGATGTCCAGTCCCGCCGACAGCCCGGCGCGCACGTATTCCAGCCCGTCGGCCAGGGTGTAGGCCAGCTCCAGGTCGGCCGTGGCCCCCGCTTCCTGCATGTGGTAGCCGCTGATGGAAATGCTGTTGAACTTCGGCATGTTCGCCGCGGCGTAGCTGAAGATGTCCGCGATGATCCGCATGCTGAAGTCCGGCGGATAGATGTACGTGTTGCGGACCATGTACTCCTTGAGGATGTCGTTCTGGATGGTGCCCGCCAGCCTGGCCGGCGTCACGCCCTGTTCCTGCGCCGCCACGATATAGAACGCCATCACCGGCAGCACGGCGCCGTTCATGGTCATGGAGACCGACATCTCGTCCAGGGGGATACGATCGAAGAGCACTTTCATGTCCTCGACCGAATCGATGGCCACGCCGGCCTTGCCCACGTCGCCGACGACCCGCGGATGATCGCTGTCGTAGCCACGGTGGGTGGCCAGGTCGAAGGCTACCGACAGGCCTTTCTGCCCGGCGGCCAGGTTGCGACGGTAGAAGGCGTTGCTCTCCTCGGCGGTGGAGAAGCCGGCGTACTGCCGCACGGTCCAGGGCCGCGTCACATACATGCTGGCGTAGGGACCGCGCAGGAAGGGCGGCAGGCCCGCCACGAAACCCGTGTGTTCGAGGGCGGCGGTGTCGGCCGCCGTGTACAGGGGGCGCACATCGATCTGCTCGCCGGTGCGCCAGGTCTGCTCGGCCGGCGTGGAACCGACATCGGCGGCAAAGCCCTCGGCCCAGGCGTCAGGTCGGGAGTTGTCACCGGAGGAAGTGCGAAACGGCACCTTGGCGAAGTCGGGCAGGCGGCTCATGCCTCAACCTCCATGCGCCCGGCCAGTCGGCCCAGCACGTCCAGGGCGTCGCTGCGGGCGTGGATGAACTCGTCGACACCGGCAGTGGCAAGCTCGTCCTCCAGGTCCCCGGCCCGGCCGGCCAGGACCACATGGGGCGCCGGTTCGGAGGCCTTGAGAGCAGTCGCCACATCCGCGGCCATCCGGACATAGGTCTCGTCCAGACCCACGATGACCACGGTGGCCGCATCCGCCTGCAGGGCCGCGGTCACCACGGCATCCACCTGGTCCGCGAATCCCTCACCCGCCACCTCGCAACCTCCCACCCGGAAGAAATCCCGGGTGAAATCAAGGCGCGGCATATAGCGGGCCGGATCACCCAGACAGGCACAGTGCACGCGCCCTGCGCCGGGCTGTTGCCTGCGGGCGGACTCGATGCCGGCCCGCAACGTTTCGAAAGGCTCGGCGTCCCTTCTCAATGGTATGGTCTGCACCGGCGGATCCGGCACATCGTCGTGGCGCAGAATGCTGACCAACTCGCCCAGGGTGGCGCCCCGGGTCGCGGCGGACTCCATGTGACTGAAGAGTGCAGCCGAATCCGCTTCGAGTACCCTGGTCAACTGTTCCATGACGCCTCCGTGGTCGGCGTCTCCCGTGCGCAGTCCCGCCACCTGTTCCGCGCGGCGCCGCAGCAACTCGTCAGGTTCGGTCCGGCGCGACCGACGCTCCGGTTCGCTGGGATTGGCGTAGCGGTTGGTGCCCACGATTACTTCGCGACGGGTGGCCAGGCGTCGACGTCGTTCCCCGGCGCAGGCGGCTACCTGGTCCTGGACGGCTCCCGAGCGCAGTCCCGCCACCACTCCTCCATCCGCCTCCACGGCCTGGAACTTCTCCCAGGCGGCACGGGCCAACTGCGCCGTCAACGACTCCACGTACCACGAACCCCCGGCCGTATCCATGACCCGGTCCAGGCGACTTTCGTCCCGCAGCAGCAACTGGATATTGCGGGCCAGTCGTCGGCTGAATGCATCCGGTTCGCTGTCCACCTCGTCGAAGGCGCCGACATGCAGGCTCTGCACACCGCCCAGTACCGCAGACATGGCCTGGGTGGTGGCCCGCACCAGGTTGGCATGGGGATCCAGCACGGTCTGGGTGCGACGGCTGGTACGCGCATGTATCGACGCGGCCTGCGGCTCGACTCCCGCCGCCCGTTGCACATCAC
>QNDV01000176.1 GCA_003646045.1 bacterium | reverse complement strand
GCCGTGGATGTGGTGTCCTGGGCCCGGGATGGCGAGGGCCCCGTGACCAGCGGCGTACTCTGGCGACTGGTGCTGTCCGCCGGCGCCGACGAAGCGGCGGCACTGGGTGAAACCCTGGCGGTGGCCCGGGCCCGCAAGCAGGGCATGCTGATCAATCCCCACATGGAAGCCTGGCTGACGGTGGTCCGCTGAAGCGGGGTCACGAAGAAGATCCGACAGGAGCTGCAATGAGCGACACGAGACACTGGCGGGAAGAATGCGGCGTAGTTGGTATCGCCGGCGTAAAGGCGGCTGCCGAGCTGGTCAGTCTGGGCCTGCATGCCCTGCAGCACCGGGGCCAGGAAAGCGCCGGCATCACTGCGGCCGACGGCCTGCGCCTGACCACCTACAAGAAGATGGGATTGGTGGCGGATGTCTTCGACGAGGACACCACCCGCGGCCTGACGGGCGAATTCGCCATCGGTCACGTGCGCTACAGCACCTCGGGTTCCAGTCACATCCTCAACGCCCAGCCCCTGCAGGTGGCCAGCCATCGCGGCACCATGAGCCTGGCCCACAACGGCAACCTGGTCAACGCGCCTGAACTGCGCCGGGAGATGGAGGCGGACGGCTCCATTTTCGCCACCACCAGTGACAGCGAGATTATCCTGCATCTGGTGGCCCGCAGTCGGGCCGAAGGCCTGGACGATGCCCTGCTCGAAGTCCTGCCCCGGGTGCGGGGAGCGTATTCCCTGGTGGTGCTGAGCCGTGACAAGCTCATTGCGGTCCGCGATCCCCACGGGTTCCGGCCTCTCTGTCTGGGTCGCTACCAGGACTGCTACGTGGTGGCCAGTGAGAGCTGCGCCTTCGACATCATAGGTGCCACCTACCTGCGGGATATCGAACCGGGCGAGATGGTGGTGCTGGGTGAGGGGGAACTGGTGAGCCGCCGCCTGGCCGTGGACGCTCCGGAGAAGCGCTGCGTCTTCGAGCATGTATATTTTTCGCGCCCGGACAGCCGCGTCTTCGGCATGAGTGTCGAAGAGGCTCGCCGTCGCAGTGGCGAGATTCTGGGCCGAGAGGCACCGGTGATAGCCGACCTGGTCTGTGCCGTACCCGATTCCAGCAATACGGCGGCCCTGGGTTACGCCAAGGCCACGAACCTGCCCTTCGAACTGGCCCTGATCCGTAACCACTACGTGGGACGCACGTTCATCTCGCCGGCGCAGAAGGTGCGGGACATGTCCGTTCGCATTAAATTCAATCCCGTGGGCCATGTGGTCGAGGGCAAGCGGGTGGTCATGGTGGACGATTCCATCGTGCGCGGTACGACCATGCGCAAACTGGTCAAGCTCATGCGCCAGGCCGGGGCCGTGGAGGTGCATCTGCGCATCGCCTCGCCGCCGGTGACCAATCCCTGCTACTACGGCATCGATACGCCGGTACGCAAGGAACTCATTGCTTCGAGTCACACGGTGGACGAGATCGCGACCTATCTGCGCGTCGACTCCCTGGCCTACCTTTCCATGGCTGGTCTGCTCGAGGCTACCGGCGAGGGTGATCGCTACTGCGACGCCTGCTTCACCGGGGACTACCCGGTCTCCTTCGCACCCGAGACCCTGGCCAAGGACGTATTCGACCGTCACGCGGAGGGGGACGAGATCAAGGTCAAGCCCCTGCCGCCCACGGACCGGGGGACCTGAGAACGAGGACGACGTTGTTTCGATTCACCTCCGGCACGGGCACCCGCAAGCCGGCAACCCCATTCGACGACCCCGCCCACCTGGGCGAGGTCCTGACCCGGCGCATTCTGCCGCTGGTGACTTCGCCTGCCCGGTATATCGGGGGTGAACTGGGTGCCGACCGGGAAGGTTGGCGACCCGAGCGCGCCAACATCGTGCTGTCCTTCCCCGATGCCTACGAGGTGGGTATGTCCCACCAGGGACTGCGCATCCTCCATACCCTGCTGCTGGATCGGGAAGACACCTACTGCGACCTGGCATTCGCACCCTGGCCCGACATGGAAGAGCGACTGCGAGCCGAGGGCATGCCCCTGTTCGGTCTGGAGTCCCGGCGACCCCTGGCCCATTTCGACCTGGTGGGTTTTTCCCTGGGCTACGATCTGGCCTACACCAACATGCTGACCATGATCGACCTGGCGGGCTCGCCCCTCAGGGCGCAGGAGCGCGGCGAGGGTGATCCCATCTTCATGGCCGGCGGCTCCTGCGTCATGAATCCGGCCGTGGTGGGCCCTTTCCTGGATCTGGTGCTGCTGGGTGATGGCGAAGAGGCGGTGCTGGACTTCGCGGCGATCATCGCCCGCTGGAAAGTGGACGGGGGAACCCGGGCCGAATTGCTGGCACGGCTGCGGACAGTGGAAGGTGTCTGGCACCCCGATGTTGCCGGGCCGGTGCGCTCACGGGTATTGCAGGACCTGAACAAGTATCCGCCGCCGGGTCGTCTGGTGCCGGTGATCGAACCGGTGCATGACCGCCTGGCCCTGGAGGTAATGCGGGGGTGTGTGCGGGGCTGCCGGTTCTGCCAGGCGGGCATGATAACGCGACCGGTCCGTGAGCGGGATCCGCAGCAACTGGTGGACGCGGCCCACTCGGGCCTGGCGGCCGCCGGTTACACCGAGGTTTCGCTGCTCAGTCTGTCGACGTCCGATTTCAGTGGTCTCGGTGCCACGGTGGCCGGTATCCAGGACCAGGCGCGTGGGCCGCACACCAACCTGGTGCTGCCCAGCCTGCGGGTCGACTCGGTTGACGAGGATATCTACGAGCGCATCGGACGCGAGCGTCCCGCCGGCTTCACCTTCGCCCCCGAGGCCGGCAGCCAGCGTCTGCGCGACGTGATCAACAAGAACATCACCGAGGAGGAAATCGTCACCACGACGGGCCGGGCCCTGGGCAGCGGTGTCAAGACGGTGAAGCTGTACTTCATGATCGGATTGCCGACCGAGACCAACGAGGACCTGGACGAGCTGGTGGCTCTCGTGGGCAAAGTGGTGGCGATGGCGCCGCGGGGGGGCAGCCAGATCCACGTTTCCATTTCTCCGTTCGCCCCCAAGTGTCATACCACCTTCCAGTGGGCCGGACAGATTTCCGGCGCCGAGATCGAACGGCGCAACAACTACCTGGCCCGCCCCCTGCGTCGCATGAAGGTAAAGGTCAGCACGCGGGACCCGGAGGTCTCGGTACTCGAGGGTATTCTGGGCCTGGGCGATGCGGCGGTCAGTGACAGTGTGGAACACGTATGGCGGCAGGGGGCCCGCTTCGACGGCTGGAGCGAATGGTTCGATTTCACGCGCTGGGAAGAGGCCTTCCGGGCCACGGGGTTGGATACGGCAGCTATCCTGGCACCCCGCGACCCCCAGGCTCCCCTGCCCTGGGACACCGTGGACTGCGGCAGTGACCGGGGGCATCTGGCCCGGGACTGGCATCGGGCCCAGCGCGGAGCCACCCTGCACGACTGCCGACTCGAGGGTGACTGCTACGACTGCACTGCCTGCGCCGGAGACATACAGCACGTATTTGCCAGCCTGGAAGAGCTCGCGCCTGACGATTCGCCACCGGCCGCATCGGCGGCAGGGGCCGGTGAGGACTTCGATCCGCGCAATACCGACCCTGTAAACCCCGAGCGGGAATTGAAGAAGTGGCGCATCTGGCGCAACCAGGCGGCGGCGAAATGCTGGTATCGCGCCGAATTCACCAAGACCGGCGACATGGTCTTCCTCGGTCATCTGGATTTCCAGCGCCAGTTACAGTTGGCTTTGCGTCGTTCCGGCTTGCCGGTTGCCTACAGCAAGGGCTATCATCCACATCCATTGCTGAAGTTCGGGCCGCCCCTGCCGGTTGGCATCGCCGGGCGGCGCGAAAGCTGCGATTTGGCTTTCGATGGTCAGGTCCCCGGTTGGGTGGGACAGCTGAACGCGGAATTGCCCGCGGGAATCAGGATCCGGCAGGCCGTGGTGATCGGTGGCCAGAATCCATCGTCCATCGACAAAATGGTTCAGCGATTCGACTACGAGGTGCTTCTGCCGCCGGCGGCGGCGGGGGGACCTCCACCGGCCGCGGTCGCCGCGGCTGTGGACGCCTTTGTGGCGGCCGGCAGTTGGCCCTGCCTGCGCCGCCGTCCCAAGGGCGATTTGGAGATCGATGCCCGACCGCTGGTACCTGCCGGCGGCATCGGGCTGATGAAGGACGCTGCCGGCGGCAGCACCGTTCTGCGTGTGACCATCATGCGCGGCGAGAGCGGTGTGATCCTGCCGGTCCACGATTTTTTGGCTGCCCTGCTGGGTGACGCCTTGCCGGAGCCACGGCATTGCCAGGTCACACGCGAGGGTTGCTATGGACTCCATGATGACGGGCGGTGGTTGACCCCCGTCGAGGAAGTAGGTGAGACCAGTCTGCATTTCTGGCTGGGCCGGCATCTGGTCGGCTAGGGCGTGGACTGGACCCGTATGAAAAAAGAAATCATCATAAATTCCACCCCGCACGAGATCCGCATCGCCATGCTCGAGGACAGCGAAGTGGTGGAGATCCTCGTGGAGGGAGCCGACGCCAAACGGATCGTCGGCAATGTCTACAAGGGCAAGGTCACATCGGTCAAACCGGGGTTGCAGGCAGCCTTCGTCGACATCGGCATGGAGCGCGCGGGATTCCTGCACGCCAGTGACCTGGACCATGACGATACCGAAGAGGACGACGACAGCGGGCGCGGGGGAGGCCGGGGACGCGGCCGGGGACGTTACCGCCACGTACCGGACATCGGCACCGTGCTGAAGGTCGGCGACCCCATCCTGGTGCAGGTCACGAAGGAGCCCATCAGCACCAAGGGTCCGCGCTTGACGGCGGACATCAGTCTGCCGGGACGCTATCTGGTGATGATGCCCAAGGGGCGCCACGTGGGTGTCTCGCGCAAGATCGACGACCGCCGCGAACGGGTGCGCCTGAAGCAACTGCTGCAGAAATACCGACCCGACGAGGGCGCCTTCATCATCCGCACCGCGGCGACCAGTGTCTCCGACGACGCGGTCAAGCACGATGTGGACTACCTCAGCGACCTGTTCGGCAAGATCCACCGGGCCAATGCCGAGGCCGTCGCCCCGGCCCTGGTGCACGAGGATGTGGGCACGGTGGTGGGCCTGATCCGCGACATCTTCAAGGAAGACACCAATCGCCTGGTCATCGATGACCGCGACGACTACAGCCGCTTGATGGCCTACGTCAGGACCTTCGCGCCCGAACTCAAGGACCGCATCCAGCTCTACAAGGGCGACCTGCCCATTTTCGACGAGTTCGAGATCGAGCCCGAGATCAAGAAGACCCTGGACAAGCGGGTCTGGATGAAGAAGGGCGGCTACCTGATCATCGAGCCCACCGAGGCGTTGGTGTCCATCGACGTCAACACGGGACGCTTCACGGGCCGCCGCAACCAGGAAGAGACCATCCTGCAGACCAACATGCTGGCCGCCAAGGAGGTGGCGCGTCAGCTGCGGATCAGGGATATGGGCGGCATCATCGTCATCGATTTCATCGACATGGAGAGCGAGAGCAACAAGAAGCGCGTATTCAACGAACTGCGCCAACATCTGAAGCGTGACCGTGCCCGCCACAAGGTCTTCCAGGTCTCGGGCCTGGGCCTGGTGGAAATGAGCCGGCAGCGGGTCCGGCCTTCGCTGTTGAGCCAGCTCTCGGACGATTGTCCCTTCTGCACCGGCACCGGCAAGATC
>QNDV01000175.1 GCA_003646045.1 bacterium | reverse complement strand
TGCATCGGTATGTGTGGCCCCCTGATCACCACCTTCTCCCTGGCCCAGGGACGCAACGAGAAACACCTGGGTCGACTGGTTCCCGGTTTGCTGGTCTACCACCTGGGACGGATCAATTCCTATGCGGTGATCGGGCTGGTCTTCGGACTGGTGGCCAGTGCCGCCCAGGCCGTGGGACCGCCGGCGGAAGTACGGGGCGTATTGTTCGCGGTGACGGGTGTGCTGATGATCCTGCTGGGGCTGGGCCTGGCCGGGTGGCTGCCCACGACACGGCTCATCGAGAGCAATCGAGTGGGACGATACGTCGCGGAGCAGTTCGTGTCCCTGGTGGGCACCCGCAACATGGCGGGACGCTACCTCCTGGGAATGGCCAACGGTTTCCTGCCCTGCGGGCCGGTGTACGCCATCGCCATCGCGGCTTTAGCAGCGCCGACACCGGTGCACGGCGCCGGGATGATGGCCATGTTCGGGCTGGGGACCGTGCCGGTGCTGCTGGCGGTGGGGCTGGGTGCGGGACGCCTGGCGCCATCGCTGCAAAGGCGCTTCAATCTGGTAGCTACCATCCTCGTGCTGTTCATGGGGGTGGAATTCCTGCTGCGGGCCGGCAAGATGTTCGGTCTCGTCAAGGAGATACGCTGGGGCTTCCTACCGATCTGGTAGGGATTTACGTCATTTTGAAAATATCATATGGTTTGTGCGGAGTGGGTTGACTACCAGATCGAATCCGTCTAATTTCGCGCCAACATTGGTTTGTGCATTCTGGGCTACCATGCAACGACCGAACGGCGGTTCATGACCACCTCGACCCTCGATATGAACTGGCCGGATGAATGGCGCCGCGCCGCCGAGCAGGGCGTCTGTCTGCATTGCGGCAACGAGCTGGGGCGGTTCTGGGTGGCCGGTGACGGACCCTTCTGCTGCCGAGGTTGCCGCACGGTCTACGAGATGATTCACCAGGAAAGCCTCGAGCGTTTCTACGACCTCAAGCCCGACGCCACCGTACCCGCCCCCTCGCTGGGTCCCGACAGCTACGACTGGGTGGACCAGGCCCTGACCCAACACGAAAACGGCGGAGCCCTGAGCATGAACCTGGACATCCAGGGTGTGCACTGCGCGGCATGTGTATGGCTCATCGGCGAGTTGTTCAAGCGCCACGAGGCCGGTATCCAGATCCGCATCAATCCCGCGGTGGGCAAGGTGGAGCTGATCTGGGATCCGGACCGGGGAGACCTGAAGGATTTCCTGGGCGAGATCGAGAAGTTCGGCTATCGCCTGGGTCCGGCCCGCAAGGGGGATCGCCGGCAATCCCGTGCCCTGCTCATGCGTATGGCCATCGCCATCTCCATGGCCATGAACGTGATGATGTTCAGCCTGGCCTACTACTTCGGCCTGGCCCCGGCCGACGGCAATCTCTACCAGTTCTTCGGATGGCTGAGCCTGGCCCTGGCCTCGGTGGCCATGGTTGCCGGCGGCGGCGTGTTCTTCCGGGGCGCGGTGCAGGGTCTGCGAAGGCGGGTGCTGCACCTGGATGTGCCCATCAGCCTGGGCATGGCTCTGGCCTATGCCGGCAGTGTGTGGGGTTTTCTGACCGGCGGTCCCGAGCACGCCTACTTCGACTCGCTGACCATTTTCATCGCCCTGATGCTGGTGGGACGGTGGTCCCAGGAGCACATCCTGGAGCGCAACCGCAACAGCCTGCTGGACAGTTCGGGAGCCGAGAATCTGACGGTCAAGCGCCTGGAGGAAGGTGGGCCCCGGGCCACTGCGGCTACCGAGGTATGCTTGAATGATGAACTGTGGATCGCACCTGGTGATCTGATGCCGGTGGCGGGAGTGCTCATGCGCCGTCCCACCGAGGTCTCGCTGGACTGGATCACGGGTGAGTCGGACCGGGTGGCCTTCCAGCCGGGAGACACGGTGCCCGCCGGTGCGTTCAACGTTTCGCGGCACGGCTTCACGGTGACGGCGGCAGAGGACTTCGCGGACAGTCGCCTGCATGATCTCCTGAGTACCACCAACCTGGCGGACGAGGAATTCCGACCCCTGTGGTGGCACCGCATCAGCGGTTGGTACGTGACGGTGGTGCTGGTGGCGGCGGGTGCCGGCTTTGTGGGCTGGCTGACCGTCGACCCCACCGTGGCCCTGAAGGTCGCCATCTCCGTGCTCGTGGTGACCTGTCCCTGTGCCCTGGGCCTGGCCACGCCCCTGGCCGAGGAACTGATCCACGGGGCCCTGCGCCGCAGCGGCGTCTTCCTGCGCAAGCAGAGCTTCACCGAGAAGGCCCTCGACGTGCGTAAGATCCTGCTGGACAAGACAGGCACCCTGACCCTGGGCGGATTGATACTGGACGACGATGGGCGCGCGGCATGCGGGGGATTGGAGCCGCGCGCACGCGCTGTCCTGCGCCATGTGACCGCCCGCAGCAATCACCCGGTCAGCGCCTGTCTGGCCATGACCCTGGCACCTCTGCCAGCCGAACCCGCGAATCTGCGACCGTCCGGCACGGCCGCCGAGGACATCTCGGAGATACCCGGCGCCGGACTGGAGATCAAGCTGGACGATGGCATCTGGCGCCTCGGTCGCCCCGATTTCGCTGCCCCTGGTGCCGCCGGCAACACCGGTCACACGGTGTTCAGTCGGGATGGCCGGATCCTGGCCGCTTTCCAGCTGAGCGAGGCCTTCAAGGCCGACGCCGCCGGCGAGGTGGCTGCCCTGATCGCCGCGGGCTACGAAGTGCATCTGCTCAGCGGTGACAGCCAGGACAAGGTCGACGCTGCCGCCCGTTCCCTGGGACTGCCTGCCGAGCGGGCCGAGGGCGACCTGACGCCGGAAGCCAAGGCCGACCGTGTACGGGCCCTGGACCAGCGGGACACCCTCATGGTGGGGGATGGCCTGAATGACAGCCCCAGCTTCGAAGCCGCCCTCTGCGCCGCCACGCCGGCGGTGGACCGTCCGGTGTTGCCGGGCAAGGCGGACTTTTTCTTCCTGGGTGACGGCATAGTCGCCATTGGACGGTCTCTCGCCGCGGCCCGCCAGTTGCGGCGCGTGGTGCGGGACAATCTCGTCCTCGCCGTGGCGTACAACGTGGCGGCGGTGGCTCTCTGCCTCGCGGGCTGGGTAACGCCCGTGGTAGCGGCCATCATCATGCCCGTCAGCAGTGTGACGGTGGTCAGCCTGACCGCCCTGCGCCTGTCGGGTCGGAGGTTGGCATGGACATCATCATCGCCCTCGTCTTCATCAGCCTGACCCTGGTGATCGCGGGCCTGGTATTCTTCTTCTCGCGCCTCGTCGAGGGGGACTTCGAGCACGGCGAACGCTTGTCGCTGCTGCCCCTGGAAGACGACGATGGAATGAAGGATGACAAATCGAACCTAGAGAACTCTAATAGCGACGAGTTGCCGAAAGATCCTGCCTCAGAGGGGAAGTAGGACCAGGGCGACCACGGATCACCTAGCGTGACCAGAAGGAGGAATTGCTCCTCATGGAAGCAACGAACACTCAAATGCAAACCGTGACCTACGACGACGGCATCGTGCGCGCCTTTTCGATCATCACGATCGTCTGGGGCGTAGTGGCGTTCCTGGTGGGCGTCATCATCGCTGCCCAGTTGTCGTTCTGGCAGGCAAACCTGGGGATAGAGTGGCTGAGTTTCGGTCGCCTGCGCCCCCTGCACACGAATGCGGCCATCTTCGCCTTCGTGGGCAACGGTATGTTCGCGGGCATCTACTACTCCACCCAGCGCCTGCTGAAAGTTCGCATGGCCAGTGACATGCTGAGCTGGACGCACTTCTGGGGCTACCAGCTGATCATCCTTGGTGCAGCCATAACCCTGCCCCTGGGGTTGACCCAGAGCAAGGAATACGCGGAGCTGATCTGGCCCATCGATATTCTGGTGGTGGTGATCTGGGTGGTCTTCGCGGCCAACTTCTTCTGGACCATGGCGAAGCGCAACGAGAGAAACCTTTACGTCGCGCTCTGGTTCTACATCGCGACCATCGTGACGATCGCGGTCCTCTACATCGTCAACAATCTGCAAATACCCACCAGCCTGCTGCACAGCTATCCCATCTACGGAGGTGTGCAGGACGCCCTGGTGCAGTGGTGGTACGGACATAACGCAGTGGCGTTCTTCCTGACCACGCCCATCCTCGGCCTGATGTACTACTTCATGGTCAAGGCGGCAGAGCGGCCGGTCTACAGCTACCGCCTCTCGGTGGTCCACTTCTGGTCGCTGATCTTCCTGTATATCTGGGCCGGACCGCATCACCTGCTGTACACGGCGCTACCGGACTGGGCCCAGACCCTGGGCATGATCTTCAGCGTGATGCTGTGGGCTCCCAGTTGGGGCGGCATGCTCAACGGCCTGCTCACCCTGCGCGGGGCCTGGGACAAGCTGCGCACCGATCCGGTCATCAAGTTCTTCGTGGTGGCGGTTACCTTCTACGGCATGTCCACCTTCGAGGGCCCGCTGCTGAGCATCAAGAGCGTCAGCGCCCTGGGCCACTACACGGACTGGATCATCGGCCACGTCCACGGCGGTACCCTGGGCTGGAACGGCTTCATGACCTTCGGCATGCTCTACTGGATGTGGCCGCGGTTGTACGGCACCAGGCTGTATTCCGAGAAGCTGGCCGATACCCACTTCTGGCTGGGCACCGTGGGCATCCTGCTCTACGTGGTTTCGATGTGGGTCAGCGGCGTCAGCCAGGGCCTGTTCTGGCGCGCCATGGACGCCGAAGGCTTCCTGCGCTATCCCGACTTCATCGAGGGCCTGACCAACAGTCGGGCCATGTACCAGACCCGTCTGGTGGGCGGCCTCATCTACATGTTGAGCAGCTTCCTGATGGTCTACAACCTGATCATGACGGCACGCCAGGGCAAGGCAACCAACGTCTCGGTGCAGGTGCCCGTACGCAAGCCCGAGCCGGACGGTGCCGGCATCTGGGCCCTCATGACCAGCGCTCCCATGCTGTTCATCACGGGAATCGTCGTGCTGGGTATCTGGTTCGGCGCTGCCGGACCGATGGTCAGCCCGGTGGTGCTGGCCCTGTTGATCGTAATCAGCGTGGCGGGCATCATCAGTTACGGCCTGCAACAGAAACGCTGGGGACACTGGTACGGACTGGTGGAACGCCATGGCTTCGTGTTCACGGTCCTGGTGCTGCTGTCCATCCTGGTGGGTGGCGCAGTGGAGATCATTCCCACCATCATCATCAGCAACAAGGTACCGGCGGTGATCACCGACGAGATGATCGCCGAGGACCCGGCCCTGGCCGAAACCGCCAAGTGGCTCCAGAAACCCTACAGCCCGCTGGAGCTGGCGGGTCGGGATGTCTATGTCTCCGAGGGCTGCTACAACTGCCACAGCCAGATGATCCGGCCCTTCCGCCACGAGGTGCTGCGCTACGGCGACTACTCGCGGCTGGAGGAATCGATCTACAACTACCCCTTCCAGTGGGGCAGCAAGCGCACGGGTCCGGATCTGGCCCGGGTCGGTGGCAAATACGACAACCTGTGGCATTACCTGCACCTGATGGACCCGCGCTCCACGTCGCCGGCATCCAACATGCCGGGCTACACCCATTTCAAGACCAAGACGCTGGACCCGGCCGTGAACACGGGTCGCATGCGGGTCATGGTCATGCTGGGCGTGCCCTACACCGACGAGGATCTGGCCTTGGCCGAACAGCGGTACGTCAGCCAGGCCCGCCTCATCGCCGA
>QNDV01000174.1 GCA_003646045.1 bacterium | reverse complement strand
CAACGAGTCGTAGAGATCCCGCCCCTTGGACAGGACCTTCTCCGCCGCACTTTCCGGCGGCGGCGTCACCCGTGCCACCACCTTGGCCTGGGTGATCTCGCCTCCTCCGACAGCAGCCAGCATCTTGTCCAGGTCGCTGTACCCCATCTGTTGGGCCACATCCACCAGTTCGTCCACCCGTATGCGCAACTTGGCACGCTTCAACTCGCGCTCGATGATGTTGCGACCCAGGCGCACACTCTCCTCGTAACGCGTGGTCTTCAACCAGCGGCGCAGATGATGCTTGGCCCGGCTGGTCTTGACGATCCCCAGCCAGTTCGCGCTGGGGCTGGGCTTCTTGCCCGTCAGCACTTCCACCGTGTCGCCGTTGTGCAGCTCGCTGCGCAGGGTGACAATGCGCCCGTTGACCTTGGCGCCTATGCAGCGAAAACCCACTTCGCTGTGGATGCGGAAGGCGAAGTCCAGGGGCGTGGCCCCCCGCGGCAACTGGAATACGTCGCCCCCCGGACTGAAGACGAATACCTCGTCGCTGAAGAAGTCATTGCGGACCGAATCCATGAACGCACGGGCGTCGTCTACGTCCTCTTCCCACTCCATGATCTGCTGCAGCCACGTGACCATCTGGGCCAGGTCCGCCTTGCCCGCACCGCCGCCTTCCTTGTAGCGCCAATGGGCCGCGATGCCCAGCTCCGCCAGTTCGTGCATGGACTCGGTGCGGATCTGGACCTCGATGTACTTGCTCCCGGGCAACCTCACCGTGGAGTGGATCGACTGGTACATGTTGGGCTTGGGAGTAGCGATGTAGTCCTTGATGCGATCGGCCAGGGGCGGGAAGTGGGAATGGAGCACGCCCAGCGCGTGGTAACAGTCGGCCTTGGTCTCGGTGATCACCCGCAGGGCCAGCAGGTCGAAGACCCGGTCCATGCCGATCTCCTGATCCTGCATCTTGCGGTAGATGGAGAAGAAGTGCTTGGGCCGTCCGGACACCCGACAGCGGACGCCCGCCTCGGCCAGGGCTTCACGCAGGGGTGTGGCCAGTTTCTCGATCAGGTGTTCACGCTCGGCCCGGGTCTGCTTGATACCCGCCTCGATCTCGAAATAGCGCTCGGGCTTGAGGACCTTGAAGGACAGGTCCTCGAGTTCCCACTTGATACGGGCGATGCCGAAGCGGTGGGCCAGGGGGGAATAGACATCCATGGTCTCCTGGGCGATGTCCCGCTGCCGGTCCGGCTCCAGGTACTCGATGGTACGCATGTTGTGCAGGCGATCGGCGAGCTTGATCAGCACCGTGCGCGGATCCTGGGCAATAGCCAGTACCAGCTTGCGATAGGTCTCGGCCTTGCGGGCCTCCGGATTCGCCGTGCGGATGCCGCTGATCTTGGTTACGCCGTCGACCATGAGGGCCACGTCGCCGCCGAAGCGCTGCCGAATGTCATCGAGGGTGTAGTCCGTGTCCTCCACCACGTCGTGCACCATGGCGGCGATGATCGTATCCACATCCAGGCGCAGGTCCGCCAGGATGTCGGCCACGGTCAGGGCGTGGACGAAGAACGGTTCCCCGCTGCGTCGTTTCTGCCCCGCATGGGCACTGCTGGCAAAAGCATACCCCCGGCGCAGGTGGTCCTCCTCGGCCAGGGGGTTGTACTGGTGCACCTTGGTCCACAGTCCATCCATCATGGCCTGCAGGTCGACAGGCGGGGATGCGCCGTCCCGATTCACGGTCCGCTGCCCGGCCGGATATCCACCAGCAGTTGCTGGACGGGATCGTAGTTGCCACTGCGGGGGCGGAAGGTGGAACGCCCGATCTGGAAAAGGATATCCCAGTTCGCCGCCAGTGCGTCGCCGGCGCCCCAGCCCTGAACCGTCAGCATGCGGCGCCAGGAATCACCGCTGCCGAAAGCAACGAATTCGCGACTCAGGGCCGGTGTGCCACCACCGTTGGACCGGCCGGGACCACGGAACGCGAAACGCAGATGGGCGCCGCCGCTGAGGTTGGTCGGTGGTCGCTGCAACCGCAGGCCGCGACAGCGGAATGTGGGTTTGCGATTACCCGAACCGAAAGGTTCCAGATGCTCCAGCTCACGTACCAGACGCGCCACGTCCGAGGCGCCCAGTTCGTGTAGACAGAGGTCCAGGTCGTAGCCCTCGGGTACCGGTCCCGAGCCCGGCTGCTCGGCCACCGCCGCCATGAAGGCGGTCCGGAAGGCCTCGACATCGCGGGCCCGCAGGGTCATGCCGGCCGCCTGGGCGTGACCTCCGTGCCGGATCAGCAGGTGCGAGCAGCGATCCAGGGCCGCCTTCACGTCGACATGGGGCACGCTGCGGGCCGACCCGCGCGCCTCGTCACCGGCCACGGCGATCAGTACCACCGGCAGGCGATACTGCTCCACCAGCCGTGCCGCTCCGATGCCGATGATTCCCTTGTGCCAACCGCTGGATGCCAACACCAGGCCCTCGTCGCCGCGTTCCACGTAGGGCACGGCCATGGCGATGGCCTCTCCCTTGAGCAGTTGGTCCTGCTCCTTGCGCCGGGTGTTGGTGCGATCCGCCTCGGCGGCCAACTCACGCGCCCGCGCCGGATCCCTCGTCAGCAGCAACTCCAGGGCCGACATGACCCGCCCGATGCGCCCGCAGGCATTCAGGCGGGGCGCCAACTGGTAGGCGAAGTCGCTGGTGGTAACGGGGAACCCCCGGTCCAGGCCGCTGATCTCCAGCAGGGCCGACAGGCCCGGACGTATCAACTGCCGATCATTGAATCGTTCCAGTCCCTTCTTGACCAGCAGGCGGTTCTCCCCCACCAGCGGCATCTGGTCCGCCACCAGACCCAGGGCCGTCAGGTCGAGTACGCTGGTCAGGAAATCCCCGGGCAGGGAATCGGGTGCGGCCTGACCCAGGGCCTGGGCGAACTTGAACGCCACCGCCACCCCGCACAACTCGACGTTGGGATAGGTCTCCCCGTCGCGCCGCGGGTTGACCAGGGCCGTGGCGGCCGGCCGCTCGTCGAAGATATGGTGATCCAGGACGATGACGTCCACGCCCAGACTGCGGGCGAGATCAATCTCCGCCATGGCCGCCGCACCGGTATCCACCGTCACCAGCAGCGTTACCCCCCGGCCGGCCCATTCGCGCACCATGCGGGCCGACACCCCATAGCCGTCGGTGGCCCGGTCCGGTACGAACGCCGGCTCGGGCAGCAGGTTTTGGCCGTCCACCTTCAGGGCACTCAGGGTCTCGAACAGCAGGGCGCTGCCCGTCAGACCGTCCACGTCGAAGTCACCGTGGATAGCCACGCGCTCGCCGTGACGGGCGGCGTCCAGGACGCGATCCACCGCCTTGTCCATTTCCTGCAGTTCGAAGGGGTCGTGCAACTGGTCCAGGGAGGGATAGAAGAAACGATCCAACTGGCCGGTACGGACTACGCCACGGCAGGCCAGAACACTCAACAGGGCGTCGGAGACGGGAAAATCCACGGGGAGATTGCGGCGCATCTCGGACAACTGTCCGCTGCAGTCGAGGCCCCGGCATTGCCAGGGGCGTCCCGATAATACGCCGACTCCCTGCTCTGTATCCATATCCCTGGTGGGTTCCAACACGTCCTCCGCTGAACTGCCGGCACCAACAACGCACCGGAATAGACCATGTCGCGGCTTCGCGGCACCGCTGACAACTGGACGGAATGACGTGAGAAGTCGGTTGTAAGCCGGGTCCTGTTGCGGTACCGGAAACCGGCGACCGCGACAGTCATGTATCTGGGACCGCCGTTACCGGCGGCCTCTAGCGACCTACCCGGGAGTCCTGGCGAGGCGGGCCGCCTCATCCTCCCCTATTTGGTCTTGCTCCAGGTGGGGTTTACCCTGCCATCCCCGTCACCGGAGACGCGGTGAGCTCTTACCTCACCATTTCACCCTTACCAGCGCCGAAGCGCGGGCGGTATATTTTCTGTGGCACTTTCCGTGGGATCACTCCCCCTGGCCGTTAACCAGCACCCTGCCCTGTGGAGCCCGGACTTTCCTCGCACCTCCTGAACACGGGTTCGGGAGACACGCGACTGTCTCCCCGACTTCTCACTGGGAATCATGATAACGGGATACCCGCGGGATGTCACGCGTCCAGCGCAAGGTTGGCCTGGTGATCCGCATGGGCGTTGGCCTCCCTCCTGACATGGCTGACCTGGAACTCCTGCAGGTCCCGGCTCAGGAATACCACCTGCTGGTACAGGGGGCGCAGGTCCGGACTCTTGACCCGATAGGTGCCCCCCAGTTGGCGTACGATCAACTCACTGTCCATGCGCAGACGGACCCGCTTGATTCGCCAGCGGCAGCAATGCTCCAGGGCGGCGACCACGGCCCGGTATTCGGCCACGTTGTTGGTGGCCCGGCCGATGGCCTCGCTGTGGACACATAGATCCGGGCCGTCCAACTGGGCAAAGACCACTCCGATAGACGCGGGACCGGGATTGCCCCGACTGGCGCCGTCGGTATGGATCAGCAGGACACGGGATCCGGATTTCGGCAGGGGGCTGGTTTCCAGGTCGTTAGCCGCGGGAAGATCCGGCCATTTGCCGTCTCCTGAACCGCCGCGTGAACCTGACCGCGGTGCCGGCCTGACACCCGGTTCATCCTCGTCGGTCGCAACCAGCTCCCGGCGCCAGATGGCCAGCCGGCGACGCAGCTCGCGTACCGAGAGGCCACAGTCACGGGCGAGGGAGCGCAGGTCGCTGGTCCGCTCAAGGGTACGCAGCAGTTCGACCAGGTTGTCTGGTTTGTCATCCATGTCCAGGTGCTTCCTTCTTGTACAAGTGCCTACTCCCCTGTGGACCCGGCTCAGCGCCAGGGCCGGTGAACCACGAAACGGGCGCACGAAGCGCAGCGGACCAGTTGCCGGCCCTTGGCCGCGGCGATACCGTGTTGGGCGGGCATCTGGGCGAAACAACCGGTACAGGTACCCTCGTTCACCCAGGCCACGGCCCGGTCGCCGCGCTGCCGCAGTCGTTGCACGTGACGCCCGGCATCCGGGGGCAGCATGCCCGTCAAACGGCTGATCTCCTGCTCCAGCTCGACCGCCAGGTCTGCCGACTGCTGCTTCGCTGCGGCGTCGACCACCGGTGCCTCGTCGTCTACCCGCCGGGCGTCACTGCGGGCCTGGTCCGCCTCGGCATCACTGGACTCAGCCGCTGCCAGGGCCGTGAGACCAGCTACCTCCAACTGTTCGATCCGTCGCTCCAGGGCCGAGATCTCCTCGGTGATAGCGCGGTGCTGCCGCCGGTCACTCAGTCCCACCAACCGGTCCCGCTTGTCCGCCAGCAGGGTCTCTGCGGCGTGCAGGTCCCGGTCGTGCTGCCGAAAGTCACGAGCAGCCTGCTGACCGGATTCATTGGCTTCCCTGGCATCGTCTTCGTATTCGTGGGACAACTCGCGGCGATCGCGGGTTTGCCGGCTGTCCCGTGCAATCCGGGCCCGCAGGTCAGCCAGTTCCTCTTCGCGCTGCCCCAGTTCCACCAGTACATCGATTACGATACGCGGATCCATGTCCACCTCCCGGACCCCAAGCATATACCGTGAGCGACATCGGCAGCACAAAAAAAACACGGGCGCATGAAGCGCCCGCCGCGGTCCCCTGATAAATGATGGTGGGCGATACTGGACTTGAACCAGTGACCTCTCGCGTGTGAGGCGAGCGCTCTAGCCAGCTGAGCTAATCGCCCATCCCTGTCGAATCCGATACT
>QNDV01000173.1 GCA_003646045.1 bacterium | reverse complement strand
TGTACCAGTTGCGAACCCTGCCCGACGGCCGCTTGCTGATGGTAAACGGGGACGTGGCGGGCAAGGGACTCGGTGCCGCCCTGCTGGTGGCCACGATCCTGCCCGTGCTGGGTGTGGCCTGTGAGAAGATCTGCGATCCGGTGGCCATCATGACGGGTCTGAACCGGCATATCTGGCAACTTACCGATACCACCCGTTTTGCCACCCTCTTCATAGGCATTCTGGACCCGGCCACGGGCAGACTGACCTACGTCAACGCCGGCCACAACCCGCCCTTTGTCGTCGAGCCCGACGGCACCCTGGGCACCCTCGAACCCACGGGCCTGCCCGTGGGCATGTTCCAGGACGCCGAATACGGCGTGGCAGAGGCGACGCTGGCACCGGGAGCCAGCCTCGTTCTCTACAGCGACGGGGTGTCGGAGGCGGATGCCGGCGGGGTCTTCTACGGAGAGGGGCGATTCGGTGACGTGCTGAGTCGTTCGGCCGGCGGCTCGGCGCCATTCCTGATGGCGGAGGCCCTGTGCGATCTGGCCGAATTCATGGCCAGCCGCGAACCGGGCGACGACATCACGCTGGTAATCGTCAAGCGGCTGGAGGCAGAGGCCAAGGCGGTGGAATAGGATCCGGACAAAAGAACAGGGCCCGGGCGGTAGGCCGCCCCGGGCCCTGACTACATCTCCTACATGGGCGAGAAACCCTGATCGGCCCAGTAGGCGTCCTGGTAGATACGCTCCAGTTCCATGAGCTGCGCCAGGTGACCATCCTCCCACTCCACCAACCAGGTGAAGAGCTGCTTGAGATCGGGATCCTCGGTCTTGGCCGCGTGCTTCTTGTAGTAGGCGATGGCCTTGTTCTCCAGGTCACAGCCGATACCGATGATGGCCATCTCGAATTCGCCGCGCTTGATGGACTTCTTGAAGTCGTCCGAGATCACGCCCTGCGATCCGTGGTCCACTTCGGCGGGATGCACATCGTCCAGGTTGATGGCGCCGTCTTCCATGAGACTCTTGTACTGGACCATGAGGATGCGCACGTGGTCGTCCTCGTCCCGGGCCAGCATCTCGAACATGGCCTTGGCCTGGGGGTCGGTGGTCTGGGTAGCGGCGTGATGGTACAGCTGCTGTCCCTTGATCTCCACCATGATGGCATCCTTGATGGCCTTGATCATTTCCTGCTTCTTGGCTTCGCTCATGGCGTGTCCTCCGGGTCGGCCCGCGGCCGTGTTCATGGTGTTAGAAGGCACTCAACTTGAAATACTTCTTCGGGTTCCTGCGCATCTCGTCCAGCAGGCGCTGCAACGAGACCATGGTGGCATTGGTCTGTTCGTAGAGGGCGGGATCATTGATCAGTCGCGCGGCCGTACCCTCGCCGTTATCGACCTTGGCCATGATTGCTTCCAGGCTGCGGGCCGAGGCGTCCAGGGCGATCATCAGGCTGTCAGCCCGCGCCGCGGCACTCGACGCATCCTCGAAAGCGGCCTCGATCTTGCCCGAGTCCATCAGGCTCTTCAGGTCCTCCGACGCGCTCTGCAGGTTGGCCATGACCGCAGCGGTGGCCTCCCGGTTCTCCTCGAGCAGGGCATTCATGTTGCCCACGGCCGTGTGGGTAACTGACATGGTCTCCACGATGCGCCCCGAGGTCAGGATCTCGCCCATGAGCGTGTCCAGCTTGGTGGTCAGGGACTCGAAGGCGGCCAGGGCGGTGCCCGCCGCATCGGTCATCTCGGTGATGGAAGCCGCCGTCCGCCCCTGGAAGATGTGGCCCTCAGCCACCGCCGGGCCCCGACCGGGCACGATCTCGATGACCACCTCGCCCACGATGCCCTTGGTGCCCAGGGTCACGACGGAGTCGTCGGCCAGCGCAATACGATCGTCGATGATGATCCGGACCCGCACGTGGTTCTCGATGATGTCGAAGCCGTCCACCTGCCCCGCCCGGATGCCCCGCACCTGGATGCGGTCACCCACCTGCAGACCCTCCACCGTGGGAAAGTCCACCTGGTACATGGTCACGCCCCGGTTCACCGCTACCTGCTTGAACCACATCATGCCCACGATCAGCACCGTCAGCGAGACGATGGTGACAATACCTACCTGGATCTCGTTCCTCTTGGATTCCATGGATTTCCCCCGTCTGGCCGCGACCGGCGGCTCAGAACGCGCCGAGGGGGCCGGTGGCATTCCCCTCGATGAACTGGCGCACCATGGGGTGGTCCGTGGTGCGGACCTCCTCCACCGTGCCCGTGAATTGGATTCGACCGCGGGCGAGCATGGCCATGCGGTCGGCGATCTTGAAGGCGCTCGGCATGTCGTGGGTCACGACGATGCTGGTGACGCCCAGTTCCTTCTGCAGTTTGACGATCAGGTCGTTGATGGCGTCGCCGGTTATGGGATCCAGCCCCGTCGTCGGCTCGTCATAGAGAATGTACTCCGGCTCCATGACGATGGCCCGCGCCAGGCCCGCCCGCTTCTTCATGCCGCCCGACAGGGCGCTGGGCAGCTTGTCATCCACGTTGTCCAGCCCGACGAGGGCCAGGCATTCGCACGCCCGGCTCCGGATCTGTTCCGCGGAGAGGTCGGTATGCTCCTCCAGCATCAGCCCCACGTTCTTGCAGACGGTCATGGAATCGAAAAGTGCCGCACCCTGGAACAGGAAACCGAACTTCTTGCGCAGGTTCATCAGGTCCCGCTGATTGAGGCCCGTAACTTCCTGGCCCTCGATCCAAATACGCCCGGCATCCGGCTCCAGCAGCCGTACGATGTTCTTCAACAGGACCGACTTGCCCTCGCCGCTGCGCCCGATGATCACCAGGGTCTCGCCCTTGCGGATCAACAGGTCGGTACCGTCGAGAACCTGCTTGGAGCCGAACCGCTTGCTGACACCCTCGATGACCACGCCCGCAAAGGACGCCGGATCGGCGACACGCTGGTCGGGCAGGAGCGGCAGGGCGGTATCGCGGGCTTCCATGGCTCGGTCCGTCATTTGTTGAAGATGATCTGGAACAGGACTATCGCCAGCAGGTAATCGGCCACGAGAATGCTGAGGCAGCTGCCAACCACGGCGGTCATGGTGGCCTTGCCCACGCCTTCGGCCCCGCCCTCGGTGTTGAAACCGAAGTAGATGCCACTCATGGCAATGATACCACCGAAGATCAACGACTTGATGAGACCACCGATCAGGTCGAGAGGATCGTAGAACAGTCGCAGACCTTCGATGAAGGTGCTGCTGGTCACGTCCAGAGTGAAAACCGAGGCCAGATAACCGCCGAATATAGCGACGGCGTTGGCCAGGATGGTGGCGATGGGCAACATCAGGACCGAAGCCAGAAAACGCGGCATGGCCAGGTAGCGCACCGGGTCGATGGCCATGATTTCCATGGCGTCCAGCTGCTCGGTGACCTTCATGGTCCCCAACTCGGCCGCGTAGCTGGCGCAGTTGCGGCTGCCCACCACCAGTGCGATCAGTACCGGCCCCAGTTCGATGAAGACGCTCTTGGAGATCATCACGCCCAGGAATTTCATGGGCACGTAGGCCTGCATCTGGTACACGGCCTGGACGGCCGTCACCGCACCCACGAAGACACTGGTGGTGATGACCAGGGGCAGCGAACCGATGGCCACTACCTGCATCTGCTCCATGATCTCGGCGCGCATGCGCCAGGAAAAGCGCAACTGCAGCAGGATGGACCGGAGCAGGATGGCGCCCCGCCCGGTACTGCGCAGCCCGCCTATGACGAGATCGCCGAGATTGCCGATGAGTGCAGTCATGATGGGGCGAATATAAGCGGAGCGGTGGCGGAAGTCTATGCTGGCCCGACAAACAATGGCGGACCGCCCAGACCCACCTCTATTCTGGCCTGTGCTTCCACTAATTTCGCGACTTCACTTGAAAATTGTCCGGTTCGGTTGTTCCAGTAGGTGACCCCTGTTCCTTTCCTTCCGAGTTCCCCTCGCCAAAGGAGTCCGACATGAGCAGACTGAAGAAATTAACACTGGTTTCCATGCTACCCCTGTTGTTGCTGGTGTCCGCCTGCAGCCATGGAAGTGATCCCGTTGCACCCCAGGGGTCGGAAGCCAGGGTCGTTCCGGATCACGTCGACTATCTGGCCCTGCAGAAATCAGCACCCGGTTTCACGTACGAAGTGGCCGTGGAGGGCGATATCTCCCTGGCCTTTGGTGGCACCGTGACGGGAATGCCCGCCTCGTGGCCGGAGCAGTCCGGATTTTTCGCCTACTCCATCCTGCCTGACTCCATCGAACCGGCGAGCCTTTCCGATTCCAACGCCTCATCCGTTCATATCAGGGTACTTGTCCCGGTCTACGACAGTGATTTCCCCAACCCCGATGTGGCGATGCCCATGATTCTCGAGCCCGACGGGCTGACCTACCGGAACGGACAGGATGCTACCGTCAGCCTGAGCTACCACCCGGCACTGCGTCCTTCCAGCGCCGACAGTGGTTATCTCGTATTCTGCATCGACGGCACGACACCTGGCAATGTGACCACCGGGACCAACTCCATGGACGGGGATCGGCCATACGAATGCAGCACGCGCATACTCGCAGCCATTCCCCACCATTCGCGGTGGGCGACCAGCAAGGACGAGGGGGATTGACAATAGCGACTACAGGCTTCAGGGAGCGGCGAAACCGATGATCCGGTAGGTGGCCCAATAGTACGGGTGTGACCATGCGGGGCGGTCCGCCCGGACCTCCAGTTGGGCTGCCCGGAGAGCTTCGGGTGCTGCCGAACCGGCCAGCCAGTGGCGATAGAAGTTGAGCGCCAGTGCCGCGGCCGCCTCATCGTCGATGCGTTGGCCAGAAGCCACCACGGCTCCCGCCCCCGCTCGCAGGCAGGCGCGGGCGAAGCTGCGCAGGCCGCCGGCTGCCAGGGGCCGGTCACCTTCGCAGCAGGACAGGTAGATGAGGTCTGCGGACAATGAACGGCGACCCATGCCGTCAGCGGTCAGGGGAGCTCCCGCGGCGGCGAATCTCAAAGTCGACCGGTTGTTGACTCCCTGGCTGAAGCGGGCGTGGGAGGCAATGTGGATGACATCCCTGCCTTCGAAGTCGGAGGTCTCGAGACCGTCCGCATCTTGTCCCAGCAACAGGGTAACCGCCTCTGTTGGCCACATTGCGGCCACGCCGACGGCCTCGATCTCCGCGTGCCGCAGATCACTGTCCGCACCGCCGGTGGCGGCAGGAAGCGGTCGATCATCACCCACCGCCAGCAAGCTTCGCCTCGTATTCGTTGCGCGGCGGGATCTGGAACTTACGGCCGGTATTTCCAGGAGCGGCCCACGGTCCAGTAGTATTTCCCCGCTGCCCGCACCAAGGGGCAACAGCCCCCAGGGCACGGCCTGCAACGGTCCATCGGGGACCAGATACAGTGTCTGCCCGGCCGGCCATTCCCGCCCAAGAGACCTGGGCAGGATACTGCCCAGGCGTTCGAGGGCTCTTGTATCCGGACTGTGACCGGGGTTGCCGACATCCGCCACCACTGGCGCCACGAGCCTGACGAGTTCCTCGTGGCCGGGGATCTCTGCCACCTCCAGCCCCCGGGTATGGCGCCACCACCGGAACGACCGCTCCCGGCCGACGAAATACCACAAACCGGGATATCGATTCCCTCGTGGTGCGATTCCATCCGCCGTGGCGAGGGCCGTGAATCCGAGTGTGACCTCCGCCACGGGTTGACCGTTTGAATACTCGGGATGGTCCAGATGAAAACCGA
>QNDV01000172.1 GCA_003646045.1 bacterium | reverse complement strand
GTGCGGAACATGGTGAGCCACTGCTGGTCAGCCGCATTCCACGATCGGGTGTCGGCCGGGGCCCGGTAGCGGTTCCACTCGGTCTCGTTGCGCGCGGTCAGGAAACGGAAGGTATTGGCGTTCAGGTCGGCGGAGCGCAGCAGCAGATCCTCATCCCACATCACGAATCGCCAGGGTCGGTCGCCGCTCTGGAACAGAGCCAGGTTCCAGGCGAATCCGTTGTCACCGCTCACGCAGTACAGGTTGATGATCTGCCAGTCGATGTAGCTGGCCAGGTCCATGTTCTGCCGCACTGTTGCGAACCACTGGTCGTCCTCGGGGTCGGCCACCGCGCCGAAATTTGCCAGAAAATCCCACCAGCCCGTGGCGTCGCCTTCCTTGGTCTCGCCGTCCTTGATGAGGTTCAGGCCGCCGAAGTCCAGGCCCCAGGTGGTCTCGAAGAATTCGTCGTCCAGGCGCTCGCGCAGACTGTAGGCGCCCCAGTATTCCCGGTTCAGATACACCGCCACGAAACGGTAGCGACTGACCAGATGGCCCAGGTCGCCAAACAGGCCGTCCGCGAAGTTGGCGTTGATGCAGGAGTCGTCGAAACGGCTGGTGCGGACAATCAGGCGCTCGAAACGGGTCGGCCCGGTGTCGAACAGGGGATAGTCCAGGAAGTCGCCGGTGCCGTAGTCATCGAAGTAGTAGCGCAACCCCTTCTGGTAATAGTTGCGACTGAATCCCCCGTGGATCCGCAGGCCTATGGGTTCGTCGATGACCCGACCCACGCCGGGCAGGAAGTACTCGAAACGGGCCTCGCGTTCCCAGGCGCCGCCCCGTTGTTCGAAATTGGTGTAGTTGCCGGTGGTGTAGATGCCGGTTTCCGGATCCCACAACGAGGTCGAGTCACAGGTGATGTGCAGCACCGGGATGTCGTGATCGAGCGGCGTGAAGGGGCGGGCCAGGGTGGGCGTAACCATGACCGTCGTCTCCTCGGCCAGGTCATCGACGAAGGTCACCGTGCGGGGGCCGGTCCAGTTCCAGGGAAAGCGGGTGGTGAAGGTATGGTCGTCGACGCGCACGAAATCAGGGTCGGGCGTCGCCAGGGAGATGGGACGATCACCGCTCAGGGTCACCACGATGCTGCCGTCTTCGGCCGGGGGCAGGGGCAGGAAGGCATCGGTGACTTGTCGGTGGGAGGAGTTCTGAATCACGGTTGCCAGGCGGGCGGCGATGACCGGGGCCGTTGTGGCCAGGATCAGCAGGAGGATCGGCCAGGTTCGGCGAATGGTCCGGAGGGTCAAGGTGGCAAGCAGGCTGCGTTGGTGGCGATTTCCCATGGAGTTGGCGCCTTTTATCCGTGGTGCTGGAACTTTCTTGTTCGCCTCCAACGATTATAGCACTTCTGGGGTCGTCAAATTGGGTTGTGCCTCTGAGAATGTGTTCGGGTGGTTCGCGAGGTAATTGTGGCCCCGGGGGCCATGCAGGTTTGGCATAATGCAATTAATCTTGCGATAAGCGATGTTTTGTGGCCCCGGAGCGTCGCCCCGGGGCCACCGTATCCTAATTACTCACTGGTCATGATAAACAGCGGCAACATGGAGAAGCTCTTGTAGTAGGGTCGCAGCCGGTCGGTGTTGTAGTGCTTCTCGACGTTCACGACCTTCTTGCTGCCGGTGACCGTCTCGATGGGCACATTGTCGTAGCGGCCGTTCTTCAGAACGACCAGCCGACCGTGGATACCTTCTAGAATGAGATCCAGCGCCAGATTGCCATAGGCCATGGGCACGATGGAATCGATGGCATCGGGATCTCCACCACGCACCAGATAGCCCAGCCGCTGGTTGATCGTGTTGATGGGCCGGCCGTTGTTGAACTGCGGCGAGAGTTCCTTGATCTTCACCGACACCGCGTCACCTATCCCGCCCAGCTTCATGTGGCCGTACGCGTCCTTGGTGGTATCGGAGAACACCATCCCGTCACCCGCGAACACGGCGCCTTCGGACACCAGCACGATGGAATATTTGCTGGGGTTCTTGAAGCGGTCCCGCACCAGCAGCTCCGTCAGCTTCTCGATGTCGAACTCGTGTTCCGGGATGACGCAACGGTTGCCGGCGCCGGCCATGGTGGGCAGCATGGCGGTGAAGCCGGCGTAGCGACCGAACACCTCCAGCACCAGGATCCGTTCGTGGGAGCCGGCCGAAGTGCGCAGGCTATTGGTCATATGGATGGTACGGGTAACGCAGGTGCTGAACCCGATACAGTAGTCCGTGCCCGGTACGTCATTGTCCATGGTCTTGGGGATGGCCACGACCTTGACGCCCTCTTTGAACAGGCGTACGCCGTAGCTGAGCGTATCGTCACCCCCGATGGGGATCAGGTAATCGATGCCGAGGAACTCCAGGTTCTTGATGACCTCCGCGGTCATGTCGTTCTTCTCGTCCGTATACGACTGACGGTGTTGCACGGGGACATTGAGCTTGGGTACATGGCCGGGGTGGGTGCGTGAACTGTGCAGGAACGTGCCCCCGGTGCGCCCCATCCGGTTGACGATTTCCTCGGTCAGGACCACGAAATTGTCACTGTTGTCCGCCTTCTTGTCGCAATCGAGGGCCAGGATACCGCCCCAGCCGTGCCGCAGACCGATGACCTTGTAACCTTCCCGGATGGCGCGGATGGTGACGGCGCGGATGGCCGGATTCAGCCCGGGAACATCGCCGCCGCCGGTCAGGATCCCGATGACGCCCTTGGTCTTCTTGACGTTTGCCACTGGCTTTCCTCCATGGTGTGTCGGTTGGCAACCAAATATACGCAATTTCCGATTTGTGAGATCCCGCCCCGGCTCAGTTCCGCGGCGGTCCTCCCGCCCCGGGCTTGCCTTCCGAGGCATTGGCATAGAAGCGCGTTGTCGGGTAGGCGAAGTCCACGGTGTCCTCGGTGGCGAAGGCCAGGAGGATCTCTTCCCAGATGTCCGTGGTGGTGGAACGCCGTTTCCTGGGTTCACAGATATAACGCATGGTCAACACCACGCCGCTGTCGGCCACACTGGTCCAGACGATGGGTGTCAGGTGCTGGAAAAAGATCATGTACTTGCGGCTGGCCTGACGCACTTCCTCTGCGGCCACGTCGTTCTTGATGGCCGTGTGCCGGCCGAGAATATCCTCCAGGATGTGCTTGGCCCGCTGCCAGTCGCTCTCGAAGGTGACCATGACCGCGATCTCTTCCCAGATGAACCGGAAACCGGCGGTATAGTTGGCGAGGGCATGCTTGAAAATCCAGCCGTTGGGCAAGTGGATGATGCGACCCGTGCTCTGGTCGGCGTCGACCCAGTTGCCGATCTCCACCACGGAGAATTGGAACAGCCGCTGGTCGATGACGTCTCCCCTGTTGTCGCCGATCTGGATACGATCGCCCACCACGAAAGGTTTGCGGACGCTGATGAAGACCCAGCCGGCCAGGTTGACCAGGGGGTCCTGGAGCGCAATGGCCAGGCCGGCCGAAACCAGGCCCAGATAGGCGGTCCAGCCGGTCAGGCCGCCAAACCAGACCACCATGGTGGACAGGGTGAAGACGAATCCCAGGACGTAGTTCAGTGTCTTGTTGGCGATGTATCGGCGCTGCAAGTCCTGCACGCGACGGTCGATCATCTTGTGCACAATCAGGCGGGCGATCAGCACCGCGCCCCAGAGGGCCAGGGTCACGAGGATATCCGTCAGCAGTTCCTCACCGACGCCCAGGCGCTCCCGGCTCCAACGCAGGACCATCTGTTGCAGTTCGTGCATGATTTGCCGGGGTCGCCTTTCCGGTGAACGACAGGGATTCGGGATTTCCTTTTGCCGCTCGGTACGGTATCAATCTTCTGGCGCGCAAGATAGGAATAATACCGCCCGGGAGGGCTCTCCATGCCGATTGATCCCGCACCGCTGACCGGCGTCGCCGCTGCAAGCACCAGCGGGTCAACACCGAAGTTCGGCACGTTCCTGGGCGTGTTCACGCCCAGCGCGCTGACCATCCTGGGCCTGATCATGTATCTGCGCTTCGGGTGGGTCGTTGGCAATCTCGGGTTGCCGGTGACTCTGCTCGTGGTCCTCCTGGCCAGCTCCATCACCTTCATAACGGGACTGAGCGCCTCGGCCCTGGCCACCAACATGAGAGTGGGAGTGGGCGGGGAGTATTTCATGGTCTCCCGCAGCCTGGGCATCGAGTTGGGCGGGGCCATCGGGATTCCCTTGTTCCTGTGCCGGACCCTGAGCATCACCTTCTACAGTTTCGGCCTGTCGGAGTCCATCATCTCCCTGACCCTGGCGCCCGGCGAGCCTCTGCCCACAGTGTCGGTGCAGATCGTGGCGGCGGTGGTCATCGCCGTGACCACCGCCATTTCGGGCCGGAGCGCCTCGGCAGCCCTCAAACTGCAGATCCCCATCATGATCGCGGTGGGATTGTCTCTGATCGCCCTGGTGATCAGTGCCACCAGCGGCGGTTGGCGGGACCCGGAACTGCTGCCCACCTACCGTACCGCACCCGAGGGGTTCTGGTACGTTTTCGCCGTTTTCTTCCCGGCGGTCACCGGCTTCACGGCCGGCATCGGCATGAGCGGGGACCTGAAGGATCCCCAACGTTCCATTCCCCGTGGCACCCTGCTGGCCGTGGCTACCGGCGTTGCGGTCTACAGTCTGGTGCCGTTCCTGCTGGCGTATTCGGCCAGGATCTCCCCCGAGGAACTGGCCGGCGCCGGCGTAGGCGCCTGGACCCGGGTCGCGGTATTCGGGGCCTGGCTCGTATATCCCGGTTTGTGGGGAGCCATCCTGTCTTCGGCCTTCGGCAGTGCCCTGGGTGGACCGCGGGTTCTGCAGGCCCTGGCCCACGACGGTCTGGCGCCGCGTTTTCTGGCGCGACTCTCGCCCACCGGGCAGCCGGCCACCGCTACCTGGATCAGCGGCGCCATCGCCATGCTGGCCGTCCTGCTGGGTGGATTGAACGAGGTAGCCGGTTTCGTCACCATCCTTTTCCTGACTCTCTATGTGGCCATCAACCTGAGCGCCGCTTTCGAGAGACTGGCTGGTGATCCCTCGTATCGGCCCACTATCAACGTGCACTGGGGGGTCTCACTGCTGGGCCTGGTGGGGGCGGTGGCCGTGATGTTCCTGATCAGCCCCCTGGTCTGTCTGGCGGCCCTCTCCCTGGAACTGCTCCTCTACCTGTATGTAAGGCGCCTTGCCATGCGCAAGCGCTGGGGAGATGCCCGCGCGGGATTGTGGCTGGCCCTGACCCGCTACGCCCTTTTGCAGCTTCGCAGCCACGAGCGTGACCCGCGGAGTTGGCGCCCGCATATCCTGGTTTTCGTCGGCGACATGGTCAAGCGCATCGCCCTGGTGCGGCTGGCCAACTGGTTCAACGAGGATCGGGGCATCGTGACAGCCTGCCGCCTGCTGGTGGGTACCCTCGAGGAAAAGACGTCGGAAGTCGCGGCGCTGGAGCGGGAGATGGAGGAGGACCTGGTCAAAGAAGGCATCGTGGCATTCAGCGAGGTGAACGTCGTCCCCGACTTCAGCAGCGGTGTCGTCAGTGTGGCCCAGGCCCATGGCATCGCCGGACTCCACTCCAACACGGTCATGTTCGGCTGGCCCGAGAAAGCGGGACGGCTGGAGAGCCTGCTGCGCAGTACGACCGCCCTGTCGCTGCTGGGCAAGAACACCATCATTGCCCGTCCGCGTTGGAGCGGGGAATTGAAGCGCCGGCAGCAGATCGATATCTGGTGGCGGGGG
>QNDV01000171.1 GCA_003646045.1 bacterium | reverse complement strand
GTCCACCATGTAGAGGCGGGCGGGATGGGCGAGCGCTTTCAGGACTCCCGCACGGGCAGTGAAGCGGTTCAGGGTGGTGGTGTCCATAAAGGGGCCTCTTGGAGTGGGGTGAATTATCGTTTGTACATTTGGCAATATCGCCAAATATCCGGCGACGTCAACACCAAAGACCGCGCCTCCGAAAGTGCGCCTGTCTAAATGTTGTATATGCACACCATAGTTGTTGGTCAGAGGCCCCCGGGGGCCACGATTCAGGAGACGGAAACACGGACACATTATCAGAGGCGCAAACAAAAGTACGGATGTAGAATATGCCTCGGCCCGTGCAACCAATCCCCGTTTCCAGGGAGACACCATGCCCCCCATCGGCAAGAAAGCCCCCGCCTTCACCCTGCCCAACCAGGACGGCCGCAAGGTCAAGCTGTCGGATTTCAAGGGTAAGACCCTCCTGATGTTCGCCTACCCCAAGGCAGCCACCAGCGGCTGAGCGACCCAGGCCAAGGGGTTCCGTGAGAACCTCGCTGCGATCAGGAAAGCCGGTGGTGACGTGGTGGGCATCAGCCCCGACCCGGTGGAGAAACTCAAGAAGTGGCACGACAAGGAAGCGTTCGGCTTCGACCTGCTATCGGATCCCGATCACAAGATCCTCGAGAAGTACGGAGCCTGGGGCGAGAAGAAAAACTACGGCCGGACCTACATGGGAGTCATTCGCAGCCACTGGGTCATGGGGCCGGACGGCAAGATCATCGATGAGCAGCTGAAGGTCTCGCCGGTCAAGAGTGTCGAGCTGGGTGTGGCCAGGCTGGTGGAGTAGAAACGGCGCGTTTGTGATATGCAGATGTTCCCGGCGTGATCAATCTGAGCGACGCCGGTGCGTTCTCGAATGCTCTCGGCGCCGAATGCCAATGATCCATCCCTGATGGTACGGTTGTTGCATTCCCTCTTTCATTCGCCCACAATCGTGCGGTGCGGATGAAGGAGGGAATCATGAGCCGGTACACGCAAGCCTGGACCATCGCCCTGATCCTGCTGATTGCCCTTCTCGGGTGCGGGAGCGACGACCCTGCATTGCCCGGTGGTGGCGGGGATGATCCCGGCGGCGACGATCCCCCGGTCACGACCCTCTGCGCGGACAACACCTGCACTGGTGCCTTTGCTGCCATCCCGGGCCAGGTCCTGGCCGACGCGGCTGCTGACCTGCGCCTGTTCTACGGACACACATCCCACGGCAGCCAGCTCATGGACGGCCTGGACATGCTCGAGGCCGAGGACCCGTCGCTGGTTCAGCCTTCGGTGCGGGAATATCCCGACGACCTGGGCCACCTGGGTGACGTGACGTGGGATCCCATCACGCGCGACGTTCTGGACGACCCGCGCTACGATTACAACGTGGTGGTCTGGTCCTGGTGCGGTGGTGCTTCCGACAATACCTACGCGGGGATCACCACGTATCTGGAAACCATGGCCCGGCTCGAGGCCGACTATCCCGACGTTACCTTCATCTACATGACCGGCCATCTGGACGGATCCGGTGTCGACGGCAACCTCTACGCCAACAACGACCACATTCGCGCCTGGTGTGCGGCCAACGACAAATGGCTGTTCGATTTCGCGGATATCGAGAGCTACGATCCTGACGGCACCTACTATCCCGACGAAAGCGACGGCTGCGGTTGGTGCACGACCTGGTGCGCGTCACACAATTGCGAGCCGTGCGGTAGCTGTGCCCACAGCCACTGCTTCAACTGTTACCGCAAGGGACAGGCGTTCTGGTGGCTGCTGGCGCGGATCAACGGGTGGGAAGGCTAGAAGCGCGGTATCCCCAGCTTGCGCAGCGCACCGAGTACATCGTCGTGCAGCGTGCCGTTGCTGACGATGACCCCCATGTTTTCTTCCAGCCGATAACCCCGGCCGAAATCCAGATCCGCCCCGCGCACGTCCGTCACCCGTCCACCGGCTTCGGTCAGTGCCAGCACGCCGGCCGCGTGGTCCCAGATCTTCTCGCGGTACTCGGCGCTGCGGGGCAGGCGCAGATAGGCCTCGGCCTCGCCGCGGGCCACCACCGCGTACTTGGTCATGCTGTCCAGCCGCACCGGCTCGGCGCGGATGCCCAACTCGCGGGCGATGTTTGCCGCGTCACCGTGTGACGAGTGGGCCGCTTCCACCGATTCGCAGAAGCGGATCAGGGCCGGGTCGCTCTCGGTGGTGACGGCCAGGGGTGTCGGCGTGCCGTCGGCGAACAGCGGCATCTGCCACGCGCCGGCGCCACGGATGGCCACCACGAGGGTGCCTTCGCCGCGGTCACCGTCCAGGGACGGGCCCAGATTGGGACAGCCCAGGGCCGAGCAGGCGATCTCGCCGTCCAGGATCAGGGCCAGACCCACGGCGTACTGTTGTCCCCGCAGGAATCCCTTGGTGCCGTCGATGGGGTCGAGGGTCCAGAAGCGCGGCGTGTAATCCTGGTGGTTGCCCCGGTCGATCCAGGTGCAGATCTCTTCCGGGTCTGCGTCGGGTACCTGGACGCGAACCGACTCGATGACACGGCCCATGGTGATCGCGTTTTCCGCCTCGCTCAGTGCTGCGCTGTCCTCTTCGCCGATAACCGGGTCGCCGGGAAATATCGCGCCCAGGTGTCGACAGACCAGGGCCTGGCTGCCGAAGTCAGCCACGGTCACGGGGCTCTTGTCCTTTTTCTCCAGAGCACCCGGATCCAGGGAGTCCTGGACTTCGCGGCACAGGTGACCCGCGCTGCGCACCGCGGTGATGGCGGTATCGAGTTCGATGGCGAGGGCGTGACCGGTCCAGGGCGTGGTCATGCGCAGGGCTCCTTGATCGTTCGGGTGATCGGCTTCAGGGCAGTCTAACCGGAATCGGTGGTGTCCGCCTCTGCCATCAACTCGTGATGCAGTCGCCGGGCCCGCAGGGTGATGATGATCGTCTCCAGGCTGCCGGCGATCATGATGAGAATCGTGCCCAGCAGGGCGCCATTGAGGGTCGGGTCCATCGCCACGGCACCGAATCCCAGCACCACCAGTACGGAGGTCTTGAGCAGGCTGGCCACGGCAATGGTACCTGTGCGTCGCCGATTCATGAGGAATCCCTGGCTCAGCGACCGCAGCCCCATGGGTATGGGCTGGAACGGGATCAGCATGATGGCGCCCGCCACGTACGCGGCCTTGTCGGGGTCCAGGGAGAACACCTGGAGCAACAGCACATCCCGCAGGGGTGTCCAGGCCCAGCAGCCGATCCAGACCACGAAGATGCCGATCACCGCCGTGGCGAACCGTGCCACCCTGCGCAGGTCATGCCGGTCCCGTACCAGCACCAATGTCGTATTCTGCAGGGCCCACAGGGGTGAAGACATGAGGATCAGCAGGGGGAAGACGAAACCCAGTCCACCCTGGGCCAGGTCCGGATCCACCGTACGACCGGCAATGGCGTTGAGCAGTGGCCGCATGGCCGCCCAACTGATTGTGCTGACCATCAACGGTCCCATGAAGGCCGTGAAGTCGCGCCATCCCACCGGTTCGTCACGCTCGCCGTCGATACCTGCGGCGCCGCTCCGTGCCAGCAGAGTCGCCCGGGCCAGGGAATAGATGGTTTCGACGAGGATGGCCACGGTCATGGCCGCCCCGCCCATCACCGCCGGGGGCAGCCAGCCGCGCCCCGTCAGACCGAAGACGATGGTTGCCAGACCCGACAGGCGCAGGGCCGTGGCGACGCTGATGATCTTCGTGTCCCGGTGCCGCAACACGATACCCCAGGCCAGGGAGCGCAGGGGGAGCAGCAGGGGAATAGGGGCCATGAACAGGACCGTGCGGCGCGCCAGGTCGGACACTGCCGGCGTCGACCCCATGATGTCGCCCAGCAGCCACGTACCCACCGGTGTCAGGCCGATGACCAGGTCGATGACGCAGATCACCACGCCCAGGGTCAGACCGCGCAGGATCAGGTCCCGCCGCGCCCGGTGCCCCACGCCCAGGGCGGCCACTATCTGCTGGAACGGGAACAGGGGCGAGTTGAGAAACACGGCCAGTCCGAAGCCTACGCCGTAGGCGGCCAGCTGGACGATGGCGTCGTCGCTGCGGCCCAGGGCAGCGTTGATCACCGGATGGGCCAGGGTCATCATCTGGCTGGTCAGCACCAGGGGCCAGTAGAAGGAAAAGATCTGCCGGTAGCCGGTGTCCGTACTCATGGCCACAGCAGCCGCACGGCGAAGATGATGACCACCACGAAGACCACGCGACGCAGCCAGACGTGCCCGGTCTCCACGGTCAGCTTGGTACCTATGCGGCCACCAATAGCGTTGCCCGCGGCCAGGGCCAGGCCCATGGGCCAGTCCACCTGCCCGTTGACCACGAAGACCACCAGGGCCGCCACGGTGAAGACCAGGATCACGGCCACCTTCACGGCATTGACCTGTACCATTTCCAGGCCGTGCAGCAGCAGGCCGCTGATGATCACGAAACCCACTCCGGCCTGGATGAAACCACCGTGGATGCCCACCAGGAAAAAGGTCCCCGCCAGGGCGATCCGGCGCACTGGACCCAGGCGCGCCGGGTCGAAACGCAGGCGCTTGGCCGGATCCACGACCATCACCACCAGCACCAGCAGCATGACACCGGCCAGCACGCGGCGGAACATCTCTTCGTCCATGTCCACGGCCAGCCGGGCGCCGATGATGCTGCCCGCCAGGGCCGGTGTGGCGCAGAGCACGGCCAGGCGCACGGGCAACACGCCCCGGCGCTGGAAATCGGCGGTGGCCACCACGTTCTGGGCCAGGATGGCGATGCGGTTGGTGCCGTTGGCCACGGCGACGGGCAGGCCCAGGAAGATGAGTACGGGCAGGGTGATCAACGAGCCGCCGGCCGCCACCACGTTCAGGGTGCCGGCCACCAGGCCGACGCCAAACAACAGCAGCAGGTGCAGCGGATCGGTCATTCCCACTCGATGGTGCCGGGCGGTTTGCTGGTCAGGTCATAGGCCAGACCGCTGATGCCCGGCAGGGCCAGGATGTCACGACGCAGTTCATCCAGCAGGGCGGCCGGAAGTTCCGCCGCGGTGGCGGTCATGGCCCTCTCGCTGAGGATGGGGCGCAGAATGCAGAGTTCCCGGCCCTGGCCGTCGATCTCCAACGGGACGAGTACCGTGGGGCATTGCCACACTTCCCCGTAGATGCCGTGGCGGCGCAGGCCCTCCATCATGAGGTGGTCGCACTCGCGCAGCAGGTCCAGGCGATCACGGGTCATGCCCGCGGCCAGGGGACGGAATGACGCCGGCATGGACGGTCCCAGGTTCCAGAGGGCCCGGTTCAGGCCGCCCACATTCTTGAAGACCTGTCCCGCGACCTTCTTGAGGGTGGCCCAGTCGGTATCGCCGTGGAACAGGACGGGATGCTCGTAGCTGCGCAGGTCGGCTTTCACGCCCACCGACTTGATGGGCAGGGGCGCGGCAGCCAGTCCGACTTCGGCGGCGGCGGCACTCACCGCCGGAGCGATTTCGGCCAGTTGTTCGGCGTCGCTTACCGAGCCGTCCGAACACAACAGGCGCACGCCCAGCCCCGGTCCGGGGAACGGATGGCGCCAGATCATGTCGTGGGGGATGCCCAGCATTTCGCCCAGTTCCCGCACTTCCACCTTGTAGAGGTCGGCCAGTGGTTCGACCACTTTTCCCGCGGCTATCATCTCCTCGATGATGGGTACCCGGTTGTGGTGGGTCTTGATGGTGTCGGCCCGCTTGGTGCCGCCGGTCTCGATGGTATCGGGGTAGATGGT
>QNDV01000170.1 GCA_003646045.1 bacterium | reverse complement strand
TGGCCATCGGGGCCATCATCATGTGCCTGCTCTTCGTGGTGGCGGACCTGGGGCGTCCCGACCGCATGTGGCATATGATTCCGCCCTTCGGCAAATTCAATTTCCCGGTTTCCATGCTGGCCTGGGACGTGCTGGTGCTCAACGGCTACCTTTTGTTGAACCTGCATGTACCCGGCTATCTGCTTTACAAACGCTACCGCGGCGAGAAGCCGGCCAAGTGGTTATACCTGCCCTTCGTCTATATCTCCATCGTGTGGGCCATCAGCATCCACACGGTCACGGCGTTTCTCTATACGGGATTGGCGGGGCGCCCCTACTGGAATGCCGCGATTCTGGCCCCGCGCTTCATCGCCAGCGCGTTCTGTGCCGGCCCGGCCTTCATCATCCTGGTGTTGGAGATCATCAAGGGCTGGACGCGCTTTCCCATGGGTGACCGGGTGATCGGTTTCATGCGCATGGTGGTGCTGATAGCGGGGCTGATCAACGTGTTCCTGCTGATTTCCGAGGTCTTTACCGAGTTCTACGCCGACAGCGCCCACGTGGCCAGTGCGCGCTACCTTTTCTTCGGGCTGCACGGCCACAACGCACTGGTACCCTGGATCTGGACCTCCGTCGGCCTCAACGTGCTGGCCCTGCTGGCCCTGGCTTCGCGCCGGTTCGAGCACCGCGGTGTCGTGGCGCGGAACATCCCGCTGCTGATGCTCATCGTGGCCATCTGGATCGAGAAGGGCATGGGCCTGGTATTTCCGGGCTTCATCCCCACGCCGCTGGGCGAGATCGTGGAATACCTGCCGTCACTGAACGAAGTCCTGGTGACCCTGGGTATCTGGGGGGTGGGACTGTTCGTGATGACCGTGCTGCTCAAACACGCGGTCGATATCGAGACTGGCGTGGTTCGTCCGTCCTGACCGTTACTCGCTGTGGCGTTGGCGCCGGTCCTTCAGGGCCTGGCCCTTGGCCTGTCGGTAATCTCCCAGCAGATCCCGCGTCTCATCCCTGATGGAATCCAGATCGAAGCGATGCCACTTGGCCGTCAGGGCCAGGTACTGGGCGTCCAGCGTCGCCACCGTCTCGCGATCCTGCAGGTTGGCCGCCACGAAACTGCGATAACCCTTCATGACGTTGATTTCGCCCAGTATGTCGTCCGCCTGGTCAGGGACGTCGGGAAAGATCCCGGACTCCGGGTTGTGGCAGAGGGTGCAGGTCTCGCTGACCCGGTTGACGTAGATCACATCCATGTCCATGGCGCCGTGGCAGGTGACGCAGTTGGGCGCGGTGCCGTCGGTCTCGAGTTGGCGGTAGTGGTCGCTGGTGACGAAAGCCTCGCGCTGCTCGTCGTGGCACTGTCCGCAGGTGACGGGAATCTGGTCGTAACGCAGGGGAGTCAGGACGTCCTGGTGGGCCTGGACCATGTCGTTGGTGTCGGCGTCGCCGCCGTGGCAATCGGTGCAGGCCAGACCCGCCACGCCGTGGATGGAATTCTCGAAGTCCGCGTAGTAGTCGTACGCGGCCTTGTGCTGGACCTTGAAAGACGGTGCCCCGTGGCAAGCGACGCAATGGTCGGCGGCTGCCGGCAGAGCACAGCAAAGGACCAGAACCGTGGTGGCCAGCGTCTGCAAACTACGTGACTTCATGGAATCACCTTTCCCGGTCCGCGCAGAGTGGATTTTCGAATCAACCGTAACCAGACCCGTCTGCAACAAGCAGACACCCCTGGGAGTTCCCGGTCGCATCGTCCCTCATCCTAGCATGCCCCGTGGGGATATTGCCACAATGCCTATCATGCCGCTCGGAGAAGGGGTGGCTATTTTTTGCCGCCCCAGTGCATGGACCAGGCCAGGCTGACCTGATCGAAGTCCGCGCCTGCACGGGTGTGGAGGCCGTTGATGTAGATCAGCTTCAGACTGTGACGGCGGTTCAAGGGTACAGACACCAGTCCTGCCCAGCGCGTGTTCTTCTTGTAGGTGTCGGTGGTCACGCCATTGGTCTTTGTCTGGCCGCCCCTGGACATGCCGGCACCCAGTCCGAACCATATCCGCGATGGAAACTGGTAGATGACGTTGAATTGCAGCGACCACAGGGGCTCCTGGGCCAGGTGGGCGCCGCCGAAGAAGTCATCATTCTCGGTGAACAGCCATACGCTGGCCATGGCTTCCAGGGCCAGTGGGCCCGATTTTCGCGAAGCGCCCAGCCGCGGCCGCAGGGCCCAGCGGTTGGTACCGAGGTTGATCAGCTTCTCCGGATAGTACTGTCCCACCGGAACGGCTGCCCGCACGCTCGCACCCACCACCCATTTATTGGAATAGCTGCGCATCCCGCTCATCCCGATGGCCGGGGCGCCGATGAAGTTCACCGACAATTCCAGCATGGGATCGGCGACTCCACGCCGGCTGGCGGTTCGGAATTCTCCCTGGTACATGCCCGCCCAGTCACCCCACATCACCGGCAGGATGGCCGTGGCCTTGGCCGAGGCGCCGAAGAAGTCCAGGGTCCGGACGTAGACCGCCGCCACGCTGGTGATCTCGCCGGTGACATCCTCCAGGGTCGTAGCCTGGTCAAAGAGCATCGTGCCTTCGGCGTAACCCAGTGCCACCACGGCGAAGTTCATGCCCACGGGCGTCTGGGAGAAAGAGCGGGGCTCGAGATCCTGCCCGGCGGCGACGGTGGCCAGGCACAGCAGGGCGGCGGCAACAAGTGGGCGGGGCAGGGTCAGAGAGGTCATCGGTATCGATCCTATCTTGAGGCAGAGTTACGCGAGTTGCCGGATCCATGCTACTACCGGCTTGGGGAGACGACAAGGAAGGTGCGCCGTTGCACGGTATGCCGCAATACCAGAGTACGACAATGGGAGAAACCGGTACTAACAACGGATTGATGGCTGACGACACGACAAGAAACCCGTAAGACACGTAATGACAATAGTATAAAACTATATGAGTGTGCTGTGGATTTTCCAAAAAGACATTTACGTCCGATTTGAGAAGTGGTTTAATGTTTAACGACTATCCGGAGACCCGTGGCGCCGAGCCTTATTTTCCCGTGCGCCGGCGACTCCGCATCCCGACCCCAAGAGGTGCGAAATGACACTCTCACGCCGCGATTTCATCAAGCAGGCGGCCGCCGTCAGTGCCGCCGGGACCCTGGGTATGAAGATCCCCGCTGCGGCCCTCGCCAATGCCGAGGAAGTCGAGAAGGGCTGGAAGTGGGACAAGTCGGTTTGCCGCTTCTGCGGTACCGGTTGCGGCATCATGCTCGCCACGCGCAACGACCGCATCGTCGCCGTCAAGGGTGATCCCGAGGCCCCGGTCAATCGCGGACTGAACTGCATCAAGGGGTACTTCAACGCCAAGATCATGTACGGCAAGGATCGTCTCACCGAGCCCCTTTTGCGCGTGAATTCCGCGGGCGAGTTCGACAAGCAGGGCAAGTTCAAACCCGTCTCCTGGGAGAAGGCCTTCGACGTCATGGCCGCCAAATTCAAGCAGTACTACGGCGACCTGGGTCCCACGGGTATCGGTGTCTTCGGGTCGGGCCAGTACACCATTCACGAGGGCTACGCCATGGCCAAGCTGGTCAAGGGCGGGATGCGCAGCAACAACCTCGATCCCAACGCGCGGCATTGCATGGCCAGTGCGGTGGTGGGGTTCATCCAGGCCTTCGGCATCGACGAACCCTCGGGCAACTACGACGATATCGAATACACCGACACGGCCGTCCTGTGGGGCGCCAATATGGCCGAGATGCACCCCATCCTGTGGTCGCGCATCACCGACCGCAAGCTGTCCAACCCGGACAGGGTCAAGCTCATCAACCTGACCACCTACACCAACCGCTGCTCGAACCTGGCCGACACCGAGATCATCTTCAAACCCCAGACCGACCTGGCCATCTGGAACTACATCCTGCACGAGATGGTCTACAACCGGCCCGAGACCATGGACCGGGAATTCATCGAGAAGCACACCGTGTTTGCCACCGGACCCTGCGACGTGGGCTACGGGATGCGGAGCAAGGCGGACCCCGCCAAGTACTCGGCGGCCGAGCGGGAGATCATCTCCAAGCAGGTGAGCAAGGTTCTCAGTGAGGCGGAAGGCAAGACCCTGGCCCACTTGGGCTACAAGGCCGGCGACACCCTTGAGAACAAGCGGGCCGCCGGGGCCATTAAGCACTGGATCATCAGCTACGAGGATTTCAAGAAGGGGCTGGCGCCCTACACCCTCGATTTCGTGGCCGAATTGGCCAAGGGCGACCCCGACGAAAGCCTCGATGACTTCAAGGCCAAGCTGCAGCAACTGGCCGACCTCTACCTGGAAAAGGACCGCAAGGTCGTTTCCTACTGGACCATGGGCATGAACCAGCATACCCGCGGCAGTTGGGTCAACGAGCTGGCCTACTCGGTGCACCTGCTGTTGGGCAAGCAGGCCCAGCCGGGCAACGGCGCCTTCAGTCTCACCGGCCAGCCCAGTGCCTGCGGTACGGCCCGCGAGGTGGGTACTTTCGCCCACCGTCTGCCGGCAGACATGGTGGTGGCCAACGGCAAGCATCGTGAAATGAGCGAGAAACTGTGGAAGCTCCCCGCCGGGACCCTCAACGGCAAGCCGGGCTCCCACTACACGAAGCTGCTGCGGGACATCGAGGACGGCACCATCAAGTGGGCCTGGGTGCAGGTCTGCAACCCCTGGCAGAACACGGCCAACGCCAATCACTGGGTCAAGGCTGCCCGCGAGATGGACAACTTCATCGTGGTGAGCGATTGCTATCCCACGGTGAGCGCCAAGGTCGCCGACCTGATCCTGCCCAGCGCCATGATCTTCGAGAAGTGGGGGGCCTACGGTAACGCCGAGCGCCGCACCCAGCACTGGAAGCAGCAGGTCACGCCGGTGGGTGATTCCATGCCCGACATCTGGCAGGCCTTCGAGTTCGCCAAGCGCATCACCCTGGCCGAGGTGTGGGGCGCCAAGCGGATCAATGCCGACCTCACCCTGCCCGACGTGATGGCCGGGGCCCGGGCCATGGGCTACAAGGACGACGACACCCTCTTTGATGTCCTGTTCAACAACGCCGACGCCCGGAGCTACACCTGGCCCGACCCGGTGGGCAAGGGTTCGCTCAACACCCTGGCCGAGGGTGACCGCCGCAAGGTGGCGGGCTTCGAGGGCTACGGCTACTTCGTCCACAAGTACCTGTGGGAAGAATACCGCAAATTCGGCGTCGACCACATGCACGACCTGGCCGACTTCGATACCTATCACGGTGTGCGCGGTCTGAAGTGGCCGGTAATCGACGGCAAGGAGACCGAGTGGCGCTTCAACGCCGACTACGATCCCTACGTGGGTCGCCAGGCGCCCGGGCAGAAGTTCGCCTTCTACGGCCCGGCCCTGAAGGTCATGCCCGCGGGCGATCTGGCGGGGCCCATCAAGGGGGACAAGGTCAAGTTGCCCAACAAGGCCAAGGTCTTCTTCCGGCCCTACATGGATCCCCCGGAGATGCCGGACGCCGAGTATCCCCTCTGGCTGTGTACGGGTCGTGTGCTGGAGCATTGGCACACCGGTACCATGACCATGCGCGTTCCCGAATTGCACCGGGCCGTTCCCGAAGCGGTGTGTTTCATGAATCCGGGCGACGCGGCGGGCAAGGGTTTCCAGGACGGTGATGCCGTGTGGATCGAGAGCCGCCGCGGCCGGGTGAAGGCCCACATCGAGCTGCGCGGTCGCAACACCATGCCCCCGGGAACGATCTTCGTGCCGTTCTTCGATGAGCGCGTGCTGATCAACAAGGTATGCCTGGACGCGACCTGCCCCATCTCCAAGGAGACGGACTTCA
>QNDV01000169.1 GCA_003646045.1 bacterium | reverse complement strand
TGGCATCGAACGCCGGATCCAGGAGGACGCCATGAGCGCCGTCAAGCCCGTCGAATCCACGCCCCGCCTGGACAAGGTCTGGAGCCGGGGCCAGGAGTTCCTGGGTTCCGAGCTGCCCATCATGTGCGGGGCCATGACCTGGATCAGCGACCCCAAGCTGGTCAGTCGCATGAGCAATCTGGGCGCTTTCGGCGTGTTGGCGGCGGGCAATATGCCGCCCGAGTTGTTTGCCGAATACGTGACCGAAACGCAGCAGCTAACGGACCGCCCCTTCGCGGGCAATGTCATCACCATAGCTCCGAACTACCGGGATCATCTGGGTATTCTCTGCGAGCAGAAGGTCGGACACATCGTCTTCGCGGGTTCCATCCCGCGGCAGAGCGAGGTACAGCAGGCCAAGGACTCCGGAGCCCGGGTGCTGTGTTTCGCCTCGACCAGTTCCATCGCCAAGCGCATGCTCAGCTACGGCGCGGACGGCCTGATTCTCGAAGGCAGCGAAGCCGGCGGTCACATCGGCCATGTGTCCACGATCGTGTTATTGCAGGAGATCCTCTTCAATTTCCCGGAGGTTCCCATCTTCGTGGCCGGGGGTATCGCCAGCGGTCGGATGATCGCCCACCTGGCTCTCATGGGCGCCGCGGGGGCCCAGATGGGTACGCGCTTCGTGCTGGCCGAGGAATGCAACGCCCACCAGAAGTTCAAGGACGTCTTCATCCGGGCCCGGGCACGCGAAGCCATCTCCACGCCCCAGTACAGCACCAAGCTGCCGGTGGTGTCGGTCCGGGCGTTGAACAACCACGCCATGACCCATTTCGGGGAACTGCAGCTGGACCTGCTGTCCCAGCTCAAGGCGGGGGATTTGGGTCGTCAGGACGCCCAATACAAGGTGGAGGAGTACTGGGTGGGCAGCCTGCGCAATGCGGCAGTGGACGGGGATGTGGAGCACGGTTCCCTCATGGCCGGCCAGTCGGTGGGCCTGCTCGACAAGGTCCAGCCCCTGCGCGAGATCCTGGCCGAAATCGTCGTCGAGGCCGACCGGGCGGTGGGAGAGGTCGCAGCCCGTCTGGAATAAGCCGCTGCAGCCACAATTGTATTATTAAGGCGGGGCTGCCAACAGACGGCCCCGCAATCGTTTAAATACCCGCACGATTTACTGATGGCACCCTCCTTGCACACTGTCCGCGCCGGGCCTTAAACAGTTCCGAATTGGCGCATTGTGCACGGTTCCAGCCCCTGGGGGAGACATATGCATTGCAAACCGACAACCCGAGTCCTCACTCTCTTCGGCGCGCTTCTCGCCCTGACGCTGGTCGCTCCCGGCGCCGGCGCCGCCGAAGTCAGTTCCCGCGCCCAGGGCCAGTCCCTGATCACGGCCCAACCGGACAATCCTGGTGCCTACATGACATACGCTGCTTTCCTGGCCGACAACGGTGACCCGACCGAAGCGACACGTGTCCTGGAGAAGGGCCGCGACCGTGCCGAACCGTCAGTGGATCTGAATGTGGCGCTGGGCAATCTCTACCGCGATCAGAAGCAGTGGGCCAAAGCGGAGACAGCGGCGGCCGCCGCGCTGGTCCTGCGGCCGGACCACACCGGGGCGCTCGTGCTCATGGGTGAAATCTACTTCGGCCGGGGCCGGAACAGTGCCGGCCTGGAGAGCTTCCGCGCCGCCATGGCTTCAGATCCCGCAGCCACCCGGCCCAAGGTGCGCCTGCTCGGTGGCCTGGTGGAGGATGGTCAGTTGGAGGCAGCCGAAGAGCAGTGTCTGCGCTTCGTCTCCGCCAATACCGAAGACCCGGATATGTGGATGGCATTGGGTCGGATCTTCGAGCGCCAGGGCAAGCATCGCGAAGCGTTCACGACCTACGGCCAGGTCCTTTCCCTGGATCCGGACCGGGCCCGGGCCTACGCCCGCCAGGGTAAACTCTTCTGCGAGTTCAGCCAGTTCGAGGCGGCGGAGATCTCCTGTCGCCGGGCACTGGACCTGGATCAGGATGATGCTTTGGCCCATGCCTATCTGGGCATCGCACTAAGTCATCTGGGCGACTCTGATGCTGCCCGTCTGCACGCCGAGGTTGCCGAAAAAGCGGGCATGAACATGACCGTGGTCTGGCGCAAGCTGGATAAATAAGCCAGACCTTACGGATTTAACGTGGCCGGGGACTGCATCTATGGCGGTCCCCGGCTCTCTTGTCGTCGGCTCCGCAAGGTGGATCCATGTTGTGTATGCCTGGCCGTGACTGTTGGACTCGGAGGAGGCTGGCGCGGGCTAGACGGTTTCCTGCGCCGACCGCGGTATCCGACTGAGAGCCTCACGGGCCTTGTCACAGTCCGGGTCCACCTGCAGCGCTCCTTCCAGCCAGAGGCGGGCCTGTTCCCAGCGTCCCTCTCTCAGGTGCAGTCTACCCAGGTTCAGGCGCGGCTCGGCACTGCCCGGCAGCCGGGCCGCCGCCCGTCGCAGGACATGTTCGGCGCGGGTGTTGTCGCCCCGCAACAGGTGCCAGACACCGAGAGTGTTAAGGGCGTGAGGATCGCCTGGGTCCAGGCGCAGGGCCTGCAGGATATGGGGGCCGGCCTCGGCTGTGCGATTGGTCTCGAGGGCGATGCGGGCCCGCAGGTGGGCGGCGGTGGCACGCTGATGACGTACGGCCCTTGTCGATTCAACCACTCTGGACAGCAGACGGTCAGCGGTGTCGGTGCGTGACAGGCGCCGCATCACCTCCGCGCCCGTCAGGCCGAGGTCCGGATCATCGGGATCCAGGGCCAGGCCGCATTCGGCGGCGCCCAGGGCTTCCGCGTCCCGGTTGCAGGCCACGGCGCAGTCCGCCAATTCGGACCAGGCTCGGGCATTGCGCGGCATGCGGGCTGTCTTGCGGCGGGCCATTTCAAGGTAGTGGTGTGCCTTGGCGGGATCCTCGTTCAACATGCCGAAGTGGTGTACGGGCCAGGGTGCCGCATGGAGGTCGATGCCGGCCGACGCCAGGTCCGCCTCCACCGTCTCGTGCAGGATCCCCTGGAAACGCACATCCGCCCGGGCCGGGAAAAGGCGGACCTTGCGGCTGGCCACGTAGCCATCCGCGGGAGCACCCGTCGGCAGGGCATGGGGATCGGGCACGGGTACCGGACGCCAGCCCCTGCGGTCCGGCCGGGAAAGGTAATTGCGGGTCGCGAATACCAGGCCCACCGGAGCTGTGACGGCATCGTGGGTATCGCACCAGGCACGCAGCTGGGCCCAGTCCGCGGGGGACAGGAGTTCGTCATCATCCAGGACCAGTATCCAGCCGGCAGGGCAGGCCTCCAGTACGGCATTGCGTGCTGCGGCAAAGTCATCGTGCCAGGGTATGTCCAGGACCAGGGCACCGGCATTCCGGGCGGTGGCCGCGCTGCCGTCGGTGCTCCCGGTGTCGCCCACGATGATCGCGTCGGTCCAGGACCCGGCCTCTTTCAGCAGGCAGGCCAGATTCTGACCACCGTCGCGAACGATCATGGCCAGAGTCAGGGATCGGTTCGGGCCGTCGCGGTAATCCTTATTGGCCTGATCGTGCAAGTCGTTCTCCCGCGGTTGCTTGGTGCCGCGGCACCCCAACTGGAGCAGCGGTTGTCCCGTATTCAACCTGCGGATTGCACAATACGTGCCGACCCGTATTCGGTTTTACAATTGATTGGTATCTGAGTGACAATGGCATGCTCAATCAGTCCACACGCGCCGCGGATGCCTTGTACATACAGTCGGAACTTGATCTGGGACGCCAACGAACGACGGCCGCCCCCGCGGGGGACGGCCGTTGTTCTTGTCGCCGCGGATGTGGTCAGCCGCGCAGCTTGCCCACCTCATCGGTCAGGGGGGGCACCACTTCGAAGATGTCGCCCACGATACCGTAGTCCGCCACCTTGAAGATGGGCGCGTTGGCGTCCTTGTTGATGGCCACGATGCACTTGCTGCTGCTCATGCCCGCCAGGTGCTGGATAGCGCCACTTATGCCGCAGGCCACATAGAGGTTCGGCCCCACGGTCTTGCCCGTCTGGCCCACTTGGAGGGAGTATTCCACCCAGCCGGCATCCACGATGGCGCGGCTGGCACCGGTGGCGGCCCCGAGGGCATCAGCCAGTTTCTCGATGAGTTCGTAGTTCTCGGGGCCCTTGATGCCCCGTCCACCCGATACCACGATATCGGCCTCGGTCAGCTCGGGACGGTCACCGCCGCCGCTGGCCGTGATCTCCACCACCTTGGCCTTGGATTCGACACCGTCGAGCCCGGGTGAGAAAGACTCGGCGGCACCTGCGCCGGCTTTCTCCTCCATCACGAAGGCGTTAGGCCTGATGCCCACGATGGCCAGGTCCGTGGCCGGGGATACGTCACAGAAACATTTGCCGGCGAATACCGGTCGGCGCACTGTCCAGCCGCTGTCCCAGGTCAGGGCCACCGCATCGCTGATGCAGGCGCAACCCAGTTTGGCGGCAGCCTTGGGGGCCACATCCTTGCCCATGGCGGTGGAGCCGACGAGCAGCAGGTCCGGTGACTGGGCCCGACAGAAGTTGGCCAGGGCCGTGCCCCACAGCTCGCTGTCGTAGGTGCCGAAGACGGCGTCATCGGAGGTGAATATCTTGTCGGCTCCGAAGCGTGCTGCCTCGGTGGCCGCACCCGCGGCGTCGGGACCCAGATACAGGGCCCACACTTCGCCGCCGGACTGGTCAGCCAGGCGTCGGGCCTCACTGAGCATCTGCCAGGCGACCTTCTTGAGATCGCCGTCGCGCTGTTCCATGAAAACGGCAATGTTCGGCATGTCAGGTCTCCCCGGTTAGATGACTTTGGCTTCCTCGTTCAGCAGGCGCGCCAGTTCCTTGGCGGCCGCGGCCGGTTCATCGGCCTCGACCATGTTGCATGCGCCGCGTGCCGGCGGCGGGGAGTACATCTTCACATTCACCAGGTTGGCCGGGGCCTCGAGACCCAAGTCTGCGCAGGTCACCGTCTCCATGGGCTTCATGCCGGCCTTCATGATGTTGGGCAGACTCGGCAGGCGGGGCTCGTTCAGGCCCTTCTGGCAGGTCAGGATGCAGGGCAGCGAGGCTTCCACTATCTCCTTGCCCGCATCGATTTCGCGCTCGGCCTTCAAGGTGCCATCACCCATGGTAAGAGCGGTAATGGTGGAGACGTGGGGCAGGCCCAGTTGCTCGGCCACCAGGATTCCCACCTGGCCCGAGTCGTTGTCGATGGCCTTGATGCCGAAGAGGATCAGGTCGTAGGCGTCGCGCTTGAGCACCGCGGTCAGCACGGTGGCGATGGCTGCGTCGTCGGCCTTGTCCAGGGCCGGGTCGGTGACCAGGACGGCCTTGTCGCAACCCACGGCCAGACAGTCCTTCTTGAGGGTCTCCTTCACCGTTTCGGGTCCGATGGTGATGGCTGTCACCTCGACCTCTTCCCCGGTTTCCTTGATCTTGATGGCTTCCTCGACGGCATAGGCGTCGTAGGGATTCAGTATCCGAGTAAAGCCGGACTCGTCCAGCTCGGGCGCAGGCGCGGCCAGGTTGATTCGGGTCTCCGAATCCGGTACCTGCTTGACACACACGGCAATCTTCATGGGTCCTCCCGGGCCGGGAAAGCGGCCCTGCATGGTCTGCGGGGAATAGGGACTCAGTCTACGCCGTCCATGATAGTAGGCGGGCGGGGCGTGGTCAACGAACGGTGCCCCCTCCGACGCAGGGAGCAGGCCACGCTGGCGCGGGACGCAGGGAGCCGTGATAATGGGAGGGACCGACACGCTGTAGATTACCGGAGGACCCGCGTGCACGACTCGCACCTGTTGGATATTCTGCGTGACATTCTGGGACCGGACG
>QNDV01000168.1 GCA_003646045.1 bacterium | reverse complement strand
CGCTAGATCGTCTGTACTCCCACCGCGACCCCCGGCTCCACCATCATACTCTGTTCGCGCAGGCAGACCGCCGTGCCGGCGGGCGCCTTGCGCGGTCGCCTGACGTAACGACGTTCGGTCCAGATCACCGGCACCAGGCCCGAGTGGCGCGACTTGCTGTGCAGGGCGGCCAGGCGCGCAGCCTTCTCGATGGCGCCGCGGGGCACGCGCTCGGGATTGCCGCCGGTGCGCAGTACGACGTGGCTGCCGGATACGCCCTGGGCGTGGAACCAGAGGTCCTTGCTGTGGCTGGCACGGTGGGTCAACTCGTCGTTCTCGGCGCCGGAGCGGCCTACCCATACCTCCCAGCGGTCGTCCACCAGATAGCGGCGGAAGGACCGGGCTGGCTGGTCCGGATGGTGGCGGCCCCTGGCCGGCGCGGCGGCGGGCAGGAGTGCATCGTGGTCGCGGCGCCAGGAATCCAGGGCGGCCAGGCGGTCCAGGTGGTCAGTGACTTCGACTGCGGTCTCCAGTCGGGTCGAGGCCGCCACGCATTGTTGGACATCGACGTGGGCGGCGTCCAGGCGGTCGGCAATGATCTCCCGGCCCCGTTCGGCCTTGCGGGCCCGTCTGAACCAGGCTTCCAGGTTGGCCGCCGCGGTGAGGGCGGGATTCAACTCCAGTACGAGGGGTGTGCCATCACGGGGGTCGGTGATGCGGGCCTCACCGTCCCCGTGGCCGATGGTGTGCAGGCTCGCGGCCAGGGCTTCGGCCCGGCGGCGCAGCTCACCGCCCTGCTCGGCATTTGCCAGGTCCCGGGTGAGGTTTTCCGCCAATCGCCGGGCTGTGCGGTGACGCCGATCCAATGCCGCGGTCATGGTCACGGCCCGGGCGTTGCCCAGTTGAAGCGCCAGTTGCTCCAGTGCCGCGGCCGAGAGGTCGTCTTCTCCCGGAACTCCGGTGTCCCAGGTGGCGGACGGGGGTATCCGGGACAGCAGTTCGTGGGGTGGTCGGTGCCTGGCCCACAGCACCTTGTCACCGGCGTCCAACAGCACGGTGTTACCCCGGGCACCAAACAGGCGATGCAGCAGCACGAGGTGCGAACCGTCGGGTCGAACCAGTCGGAAAGCCGCCACCCGGTCCGCGGGCAACATGCCCAGGCCATCCAGGCGGCAGGACTTCAGCAGGTCCCGCAAGGGGTGGCGTTTGTCCGGGGGCAGGGCCTCGCCCAGGGGGGCGGGCAGCCGTCCGGTAACGTGGCAGACCAGGCGTGCTCCGGTGATCTCGGTCATGAGGATACCGGCCCGCTCCGGCCCCTCGAGATGCAGGCGCACCCAATGGCGCCCGGCCGTTACGGTGAACAGGTCGCGACCACTCCAGGTCGTGCGCCAGCCGGCCAGCAGGTCGGACAGGCGCGGCAGATCGGAGCGGTGTGCGTCGGTACCCATATCAGAAAAAGGTGATGCCCGCGGTGAGCTTCAGGCCAGGGCTGTCGATGAGGCCCAGGCGTATCTCCACCAGGAGTTCGTTGCCACTGTTCAGGGCACGGGTAGTGCCGATGAGGGCGCTCAGGCCCAAGTCCGTCTCGCTGCCGTGATCGAAGTTCGCGTGGTTCAGGGACACGGAGCCGCCCACGTAGGGTTGCCAGTGTTTCTGGGCGAACTCGGTGGCCCGGTAGTAGAGGTCCCCGTTCAGCGTCAGCACCTTCATGCCGCTGCCGAATCCCAGTTCGAGGCCAGGGGTGAAGGCCACGTTGGGCAGGATGTCGCCGAGTTTGACATGGCCGCCAACATGAATCTGATCCTGGCTATTCCAATTCGTGTATCCCATCCTCGCACCCAGGGGTGGCGTGGCGGCAAGCGCGGTGGCGGCCGTGATCAGGGCACCGACCAGGATCAGGATACCGATCCGGGTGGGAAAGCCGGTACGAGCTGGATTACGAAGTCGCTTCATGGTTCCTTCCTCGGGTCGCAAGTGGGGCCGAGAGTGTATGGCAGGCAGGCGCCAGCCTCAATCATCGTCTTCTTCATTGTCCCAACGGTGGCCAAGGGCCTACACTGCCACCGTTCAGCAGGTTCACATCCCACGGAGGCATACGATGCTCAGCATGACCGGTTTCGGCAACGCCGAGGTGCAGAAAGGTCCCCTGACCCTGGGGGTGGAACTACGCGCGGTGAATCACCGCTTCCTGGATGTGGCCCTGCGGCTGCCGTCCCTGGTGGCACCCTACGAGATAGAGGTGCGGAAGTACCTCAAGGAGAACGTGGCCAGAGGCAGGGTGACCGTCACAGTGACTGCCCGGGTAGCCCAGGATCCGTCCGCCGCCGTGTTGGACAGCGACCGTCTGGAACGCTCCCTGGCCTTGTTGCGACAGGCTGCCGCCGGATTGGAGAAAGCTACCGGCGGGACCCGGGAAATCACTTTGGAACACCTTCTGGCCGTACCTGATCTGCTGAAGGCCGACGAGCCCGAGTTGCCTGCCGACGAGGTGAAGGCCGCCCTGCTCGAGGGGCTGGCCGCCGCGGTGACGGGTCTGCAGCAGATGAAAGCAGCCGAAGGCGCCGCCCTGGTGGCGGATATGAATCAACGCCTGGACAGCCTGGAAACCAACCTGGCCCAGGTGAACGGGTTCGTGCCACAGGTGGCCCTGGAGTTACAGAAGCGCCTGGAGGAACGTCTGGCCAAATTGCTGACTGAATCCCTCGAGCCCCAGCGCCTGGCCGTGGAAGTGGCCATACTGGCGGACAAGGCCAACATCAATGAGGAGTGCGAGCGGCTGGCCATCCACATCGTCTCGTACCGCAAGTCCCTTGCCGGTGGCGGCCAGGTGGCCAAGCAACTCAATTTCCTGTTGCAGGAGATGCACCGCGAGGTGAACACCATGGGCAGCAAGAGCAGTCTGATGGAGATCACCCAGCTGGTCATCACCATGAAGGACGCGGTGGAAAGCCTCAGGGAGCAGATCCTGAACCTGGAGTAGCGGCATGATCGTCCTTATCAGCGGTCCCAGCGGAGCGGGCAAGAGCAGTGTCATCGCGGGCCTGATGGCCGCCGACCATCGCCTGGCCTTCTCGGTCTCCACCACAACGCGGCCACCGCGGGGGCAGGAGCAGGACGGAGTCGACTATGACTTCGTGGACGGCGGGACCTTTGATCGCCTGCTGGCCGATGGCGCGTTCGTGGAGTGGGCAGAGGTCCATGGCGAACGTTATGCCACCCGCCATGAGCGCCTGGCGCAGCTCGAGTCCGCCGGTAGCATCCCCCTGCTGGATATCGACGTGCAGGGCGGCGTGCAGGTCATTCCGCGCTACGGCGACAGCCTGGTCTCGATCTTCCTGTTTCCGCCCTCGTGGGCGGAACTGGAACAGCGCCTGCGCGGTCGGGGCACCGACGACGACGAGGTCATCGCCCGTCGCCTGTCCGGAGCCCGGTCCGAGGTGGCCGAGGCGGGGCACTACCGTTACTGGGTGGTGAACGATGATCTCGAACGGGCAGTGGCGAGGTTGCAGGCCATCCTGATGGCCGAGGAGTGCCGGCGGGAGAACCTGGGGGAGAGCCCGCTGGCGGGTTGAAGCAACCGGCGTCTATTCGGCCCGTTTGTGGTACCTGGCTTTCAAGGTGCCCCAGGCGGTGGGGATCGACCCCACACCAGCGATCAAGGTGTAGGTCGTTGTCGGACTGCCGCTGACAGCCAATCCCACCGCGTAATTGCCAGGTTCATCCGGCACGAAACCAGTATCCCAGTCCATGGTCACGGTTTCACCCGCTACAAACGGTGTCAGGACCGGCAGGCCTGCACAACCCCACACGCACTCATCGGTATCGGTGTTGAAAATCACAAAGACAGGTGACGAGACGAATTCCTCGTCGGCAGGTCCGGCGTTGTGAGCCGTCAGGTGGACGATCTCACCGGTGACGTATACCGGTTTGTCGCTGGTCAGGGTAATTTCGGCGAAGGCCGGATAGGTGGTCCCCGCCAGCAGCAGGGCAGCCAGGAAAAGGCCGAGTCGGATTGGGTCTCGCATGATGGATCCTCTCGAATTCCGTGACCGCTCCAGGGTAGGCTGACCATCCTGGATGAGAATAACACATCAACTAGGTTATGGGGCGATCTGCTTGATTGCGGGTGCCACTGCCTTGATGCCAGTCATTATCAACATGATAAGAAAATCACATATGAAGTTGAAAACCATAAGTAAAAAGGATACAATTGAACTATGGATAGCAAAACGGGAAGCCAGTTAACTGGAGGGGTTTAGCCTTGTATTCATCACGTGGGTCCGCATCATCTATCTGCAAAATATTTTTGATTCTGTCCGCTCTGGTGATCCTGGCCAGTTGCTCAGATATCGATGATCCCCGGCCCACGGCCCCCGGGGTTCCGGATAGCGATTACGACCCGGATGCGGACGGTGCCTACAAGGACGTGGATGGCGATGGTCTCTACCACCATGTCGTGGACTGCGAGGTCTGTCACGACGTCTTCCATGCCTTCGATAACCTGCGTTTCATCATGAACACGATCCTGACGCCGACTTCAGGGCCCAAGCCGGTGATCTTCACCGCTCGCACCGGCCCCAATTCCTTTGCCGACGGGGATGGGGTCTACGACGGTGTCTGCGAGATCTGCCACACCGATACCCACTACCACCGGAACACGGCTGCTGGTGATCACTCCCACTACGTCAGCCAGGACTGCGTGACCTGCCATATCCACAAATTCGAGTTCGCCCCCGTGGGCGGCGCCGGACAAAGCCACGGTCGTCACATTGGCGGCGGCTCGGGCAACAACCTCGACCTGGCCTGCGATTATTGCCATACCCAGAACCCTTCCGTATTCCAGGACGGGCAGCCATTCGCCAGCACCACCGTCTGCAACGAATGCCACAGTCCCGACGGTGTTATCGACGGCGTGGATGATCCGGCGGTGGGCGCCCGCACGAACTGGTCCGACGGCGTCTATGACGGCGACGTCCTGACGGCGGGCAAGGAGAACTGGTGTAGCGGCTGCCACGATCTGGGTACCTCGGTGATCGAGGGTGTGACCGCACCGCCGGTGGCTGGAGATGCCACCTGGGGATATTCGGCCACGGGACACGGCCGCAGCAACACCGTCGATTGCCTGGATTGCCACGACGCCACCACCCAGCACATCGACGGCGTGGACAATACCTACACCGCAGTGCTGGACAACCACCAGGCCGGCTATCGGCTGTCCGATGTCAATGGTGGCAGCCCCATGGTGATTCCGCGTATCGACGGCAATACCTGGGGCCCGTTCGCCGACCCGCCGTACTACGACCTGTGCTTCGAGTGCCATGACAAGTACGCGCTTTTCGGCGGCCCCCTGGCGCCGGCGGGACCCTACTATGCCACGGAGATGCGGACCAACTTTCGCAACGATGATCCCATGATCATCCCCGACGGCCTGGGCACGGACATCTCCCATCTGACCCTTACCGGCGTGGGCGCGGCCAACAGCCACGCGACCCACATGAGCGGTATTCCCTGGACCTACGATTCGGATCATGACGGCGCCATGGATTCCCGGTTGACCTGCGTGGCCTGCCACAACGTGCATGGCAGCACCGATCCGGTGATGATCCGCGACGGCAGGTTCGCCAACCACGTGACCGGCCTGAATTTCTCCCACGTGCGGTACGATCGTCACGAGAACCGGGTCCCCTGCGGGGATACCATCATCATGACGTCGGACAGTGTTACGCGGGAAGAGAGCCACGGCGGGATCATGCGTTCCACCACGGGGCAGAACGGTGTCTGCACCTTCTGCCACTGCAGCGGCGGGGGCACCAGCGAACCCGAGTACATGGCCAATTGCCAGGGTGTGGCCTGCGTGGACTACTATCG
>QNDV01000167.1 GCA_003646045.1 bacterium | reverse complement strand
CGCAAGATATACGGGCAGAAGATCGGCCTGGACCCCAACTACGACTTCATGGACAACCTGGAGCTGGTCAAGGCCGTCACGGATGTGCGCCTGAAGAGCGACATCGCCGGGGCGGGCAGCCTCATCGGGGCCCTGGCCAACCGCACCAACGAGGAGAACCAGAAACTCTACGACCGCATGATCGACACCATGCTGGGCAAGCTGGGCTACTGCCGCACCTGCGCCCAGAAGACCATCGAGTACTTCTGCACCCAGGAAGACGAAAGCTGACATGGGTGACCGGAGACGGGCATTGCTGGCGCGTCTCGCAGCGGCGGGCATCACCGGTGCGCGGGGAGCCCGTCTGCGACGCGAGGTCGAGCAGGGCGGCGACCACCGCCTGCCCGAGGCCCCTCCCCGCCCCGACTACACACCGGGCGTGGACATCATCCGGCGTGTGATCACCAGTCCCTATGAATATGCCGACCTGACCTGGCTGCAGGCCATGAGCAGGGCCCGGGTGGGCATGGTGGCCCAAGTGGGCACCCTGGACGACCTGATGGAGCGTGACGTCCGCCGTGAGGAGGACGGTTTTCCCCGCAAGATCCGCATCGGCCGGCTGGTGAAACCGGGACGCGGCGGCCAGAACAAGGTCGTGGTCGTGCCCACCACCGTCGAAGAGAAGCTCATGCACGACCGCAACTTCGCCCAGCCGGGCGAGGGCGGTGGCGGACAGGGCGGTTCGGGCGACGGCGAAGAAGGAGAGGTCATCGGCGAGCAGCCCGTGCGCCCCGAACAGGGCGAGGGCGAAGGTGCCGGACCCGGCCAGGGCGAGGGCGGCCCCCACGAGATGGAATCCAACGCCTACGACCTGGGTCGCATCCTCACCGAACAGTTCTCCCTGCCCAACCTCAAGGACAAGGGCAAGAAGCGCTCCCTGACCCGCTTCACCTACGACCTGACGGACCGGCACCGGGGCTTCGGCCAGTTGCTGGACAAGAAGGCCACCCTGCGACAGATCGTCGAAACCAACATCGCCCTGGACCGCCTCGTACCGGGCGAACCCATCGACCCCACCGGGTTCCTGGTGGCGCCCCGGGACAAGATCTACCGCATTCTTTCCAAGGAAAAGGACTTCGAGTCCCAGGCGGTGGTCTTCTTCCTGCGCGACTACTCGGGTTCCATGAGCGGCAAGCCCACCGAACTGGTGGTGAGCCAGCACGTGATGATCTACAGCTGGCTGCTGTACCAGTACGCCGGCCAGGTGGAAAGCCGCTTTGTCCTGCACGACACCGAGGCCAAGGAGGTGGAGGACTTCTACACCTACTACAACAGTCGCGTGGCCGGAGGCACGAGGGTGGCGTCGGCTTTCAAGCTGGTGAACGAACTGGTGGAGCAGGAGAACCTGGCCCGGGACTACAACATCTACGTCTTCCACGGCACCGACGGCGACGACTGGGATACCGAGGGCAAGGAGTGCATCCCGGAGATCGAGAAAATGCTGCACTACGCGGCGCGGGTCGGCATCACCGTGGCCCGCGGTCCCTACGGCAGCAAGGGCGACACCGAAGTGGAGAAGTACCTCAGGAAGTCGGACCTGCTCGAGAAGAAGAGCCTGATCCGCCTGGACGTCCTGCCCGAAGGGTCGGACGAGACACGCATCATCGAGGGCATTCGCGCCCTGATCGGGGAATGAGGCCATGCAGCTGATCGACCAGCACACCAAGGCCATCATGGAGGGCTGCAAGGAGCGCGCCCGCGACGTCGGGCTGAGTTTCGACGACGAGTCCCTGGAGTACGTGGTTACCAACCGCGACCTGGTGGAGCTGTCGCCCAAGGTCATGATTCCCACCATGTACGACTACTGGGTGCACGACGTGGAAGTACTGCAGGGCCGGGGTCGATACGAACTCTACCCCAGCAATCCCTACGAGACGGTGATCAACACCAGGCCGGCCATCAGCTTCTACAACGACAACAACCCCGACTGGCTGAACGTGATGATCTTCTACCACGTGCTCGGCCACATCGACTTCTTCCAGAACAACCTCTACTTCCGGCACACCTGGGACGACGATTTCGCCGGACAGTCGCTGGCCAACAAGCGGGCCATCGCGCGGCTCAGAAGCGAGCATGGCCGCTGGGTGGACTACGTCATCGAGTTCGCCCGCTGCGCCGACAACCTGGTGGACTACCACGGCCTGCTAGCCGAACTGCACCGCCCCCCGGCCAACGGGTTGTCGCGGCGGCTGGACTGGTATCTGGACGTGTTCCTGCAGGACGAGAAAAAGGTCCGCATCAGCGAATACGTCGACGAGATCTCACGCTACAACAAGTGCGTACGCGAGCACGGCGCCCAGGCCGAGGATGTCTATTTCAGCGAAGTGAAACGCCGCCATCCCGAATTCGCGGCCCGGTTCGCCAAGCACGGCGCCGACGAGACGCCTCGGGGCCGGGATGTGATGAAGTTCCTGCTGGACCACAGTCCCTTCCTGAACAGCGAAGAGAACCGCTGGATGAAGCAGGTGGTGCAGATCGTGCGCCAGACTTCGCTGTACTTCCAGCCCCAGATCCGCACCAAGATCATGAACGAGGGCTGGGCCAGCTACTGGCACGAGACCCTCTTCATGAGTGATGACCGCATCACCGGCCACGAGGTGGACTTCGCCCGGGTCAACGCCATGGTCACGAGCATGCCCCGCGTGGGCCTGAACCCCTACGCCCTGGGTATGCGGCTCTTCCAGTTCATCGAGGAAGCCGCCGACAAGGGCCGTTTCAGCCAGCAGTTCCTGGCCCTGCTGGACCAGGACCAGCGCCGGAGCTTCGACCGGGAGACGGTCACGGGCCGCGACTACATCTTCCAGGTGCGCGAGAACCTGAACGACCAGCTCTTCGTGGCCAACTTCATCGAGCAGGATTTCGTGGACCGTCACCGCCTGTTCGTGGCCGACAAGGTACTGGACGAGCAACGCATGGTCTGGCGCTGGTACGTCAAGAGCCGCAACGCCGACGACTACCGCCACATGGTCGAGGAGCAGCTCCACCACCCGCCGCTGGTGGAGGTGGACCTGGCCAAGACGGGCACCGACGCCCTCTACCTGTCCCACCGCTTCGAGAACTTCCCCCTGGTGAAGGACTGGGTCCACGGCGCCCTGCTGGGCATCGAGTACCTGTGGGGCGGCAAGACCATGCTGGAAACCACAGAGGTCAAGAGCATCAAGCAGCCCGACGCCCCCGACCCGGGGCCGGGCGGAGTGCCCACCGGGGCACCGGAACCGGAGATCGAATGGCAACGCGTCCGCTACACGATGAAGGATCGCAAGCTGAGCAAGGGTCTGATCAGTTGAATCAAGGGACTGATCCGCTCAATGATCCCATCCGCCGCGCCATGTCCGCCCTCACCGAAAGCCAGCGGGGGCTGGACCCGTCGCGGACCATCACCTTCGAGGAGTTCCTGGTCCAGCTGCAGGAGCACCCCGAACGCCTGATCCGCAACGTGCACCAGGTCTTCCACGACATGGTCCACAACTACGTGGGCAGCGGTCTCGACGAGTATGCAGAGGACCCCGAGTCCATCAACTTCGTGGCCTACGACTGCACGCGCCTGTTCGTGGAGAACACGGACAATCCATTCTTCGCCGACCGCATCTTCGCCAACCGCCTGATGGGCATGATCGACGGCATGCGCGGCGGCACCCAGCAGAACAAGATCTTCCTTTTCGACGGACCTCCGGGCAGCGGCAAGTCCACCTTCCTGAACAACCTGCTGCTGCGGTTCGAGGAGTACGCCAACAGCCCCGAGGGCTGCCGCTACGAGACCGTGTGGCACCTGGACCGCGAACTGCTCGGCAGCGGCTACGAACTGGACAGCGGCCCCATGGTGGAGCAGCTGGCCCGCCTGCTGGGCGACAAGGACACCGCCGAGGCCCTGGTGGAACAACCCGCCCCCATGAAGCCCCGCGGCGCCCAGGGTTTCGTCGAGGTACCCTGCCCCAGCCATGACAACCCCCTGCTGATGATCCCCAAGGAGCAGCGCCCGGACTTCTTCGACGACCTTTTCGCGAACAACGAATTCAAATGGAATCTATCTGGCGGCAAGGACTACGACTGGGCCTTCAAGAGCACACCCTGCACCATCTGCACCAGCCTCTACACGGCCCTGCTGCACAAGCTGGGCGACCCGTCCGCGGTCTTCGCCATGATCCACGCGCGGCCCTACCGCTTCGACCGGCGCCTGGGCGAAGGCATCACCGTCTTCAACCCCGGTGATCGCGTTACCCGGCAGCCGGTGCTGACCAATCCCCAGCTCCAGAAACGCATCGGCAACCTGCTGCAGGACAGCAACCAGGTCCGCTATCTGTTCTCGCGCTACGCTCGCACCAACAACGGCATCTTCGCCCTGATGGACATCAAGGGGCACAACAAGGACCGGCTCCTCGAACTGCACAACATCATCAGCGACGGCGTACACAAGGTGGAGGAGATCGAGGAGAACGTGAACTCGCTGTTCCTGGGCGTCATGAACCCCGAGGACAACAAGAACATCCGCGGCTTCCAGTCCCTGACCGACCGCATCGAGTTCATCAGCATCTCGTACGTGCTGGACTCGGCCACCGAGGTGGAGATCTACCGCGAGATCTTCGGCAGCCACATCGGCGAGAGCTTCCTGCCCCGGGTGCTGGAAAACTTCGCCCGGGTCATCATCTCCAGCCGCCTGAATCCCAAATCGCCGGCCATGAGCGACTGGATCGAGGACCCGGAGAAATACAAGCTCTACTGCGACGAGAACCTGCTGCTGCTGAAGATGGCCATCTACACCGGCTACATCCCCACCTGGCTGGACCAGGAGGATCGGCGCAACTTCACGGCCGGGTGCCGGCGCAGGATCATCGCCGAGGCCGAGACCGAGGGGGACAAGGGCTTCAGCGGGCGCGACGCCATCGACATCTTCCAGGACCTCCTGAATCAACATGCCCGCGACGGGCAGATCATCACCATGGAGACCCTGAGCCGCTTCTTCCACAAGACCCGGTCCGACCTGGCGCCCAAGCTGCCCGACGGCTTCATGGACTCGCTGCGCCGCATGTACAATTTCCAGATCCTGCAGGAAGTGAAGGAGTCGCTGTACTACTACAACGAGGAGCAGATCAGCCGCGACATCAAGAACTACCTCTTCGCCCTGAACTACGAGCAGGGCACGTCGGCCACCTGCACCTACACCGGCGACAAGCTGGAGATCTCGGGCACCTTCCTGGTGGGTATCGAGGACCACCTGCTGGGCCCGGACGTCAAGGAGGGCCGCCGCTCCGAGTTCCGTGCCGAGACCCAGCGCGAATACACCTCGCGAACCCTCACCCAGGAGATCATGGTGGAGGGAAAGGAGATCGGCGATACGGATCTCTACGAGAAACTGCATAAACGCTACGTATTCTCGCTGAAGGAACAGGTGCTCGAGCCCTTCCTGCTGAACGAGAACTTCCGCCGCGGCCTGAAGGACTTCAACACCGACGAATTCCGTACCTACGATGAACGGATCCAGTCCGACGTCAGCTACCTCATCACCAACCTGTGTGACCGGTTCGGATACAACGAGACCAGCGCCCGCGAGGTGTGCCTGTACGTGGTGGACCAGAAGCTGGCGGAGGATTTCGCGGAGTAGGGGCGGCCCTTAACCCTGTCCGGTTTTTTTCCTTGTCCCGCGCACTTTCGCCGCGGTCTCCGACGGCGACTCCCCGCAAACCTCGCGGTAGACCCCGGCGAAGCGACCCGGATTCCCTATCCCGTGTGACGTGATCACATCAGCAACCGTCCGCGTCTCATGTGGATCTTCCAGGCGCTGCCTTATGGCCAGCAACCGGCGACGGCGGACGAACTCCATGGGGCTGG
>QNDV01000166.1 GCA_003646045.1 bacterium | reverse complement strand
GCCTCAGCGCAAATCGCAGCAGACACAGTCGATGCAGACACCGAGTGCGATCGGGGTTAATATGCCACGGTCGAGTGCCGATACCAGAAATGGATTTCGCTCCAACCGTAGGAGGCGGTATGGCATCAGCGACAGCATTCCCCCTGGGCATCGACTCCATTCCCAAGATCGAAGGACGCTCCTACCTCCTGGACACCAACGTCCTGCTCCACGACGCCAACGCGCTCCACGTCTTTTCCGAACACAACGTGATTCTAACCGTGGACGTGCTCGAGGAACTCGATCGCTTCAAGCGCGGCAACGACGAGCTTGCCCGCAACGCGCGTCGCGTGGCCCGGACCCTCGATGGTTTGCGAAACGGCGGCTCGCTCAGCCAGGGTGTGCCCCTCGAGGCCGGCGGCAAGCTATACGTGTTCGTCTCCAGCTTCACCTCGCAATTACCCGAAGGGATGGACCGCTCGGTCCCCGACAACCGCATCCTGGCCGCCGCCCTGGCCCTGCGCCAGCTCGGCCAGGAGATCATCTTCATCTCCAAGGACATCAACGCGCGCTGCAAGGCCGACGCCCTGGGCATCGAGGCCGAGGACTTCCGCAATCAGAAGGTCAACTTCGACGAGCTCTATACCGGCTGGTCGGAGCACGAGGTGGATGACGCCGAGATCGACGCCTTCTACGCTGGTGAGACCATCACTGTCGAGGCCGACCTGCGGCCCAACGAGGGTATTCTGCTCAAGTCGTCGAGCCGACCCAAGAAGACCGCCCGCGGCATCTGGCGTACCGACACGAATCGGATCGAGCCCCTGCAGTTCGGCGACGCCCATCCGTGGGGACTGAGCGCACGCAACCTCCAACAGCAATACGCCCTCGAACTGCTCCTGCGCCCGGACATCCAGCTGGTGACCATGCTGGGCCAGGCCGGCACCGGCAAGACGCTGCTGGCGCTGGCGGTGGGGCTGCAGATGGTGGCCGAGGAGAAGAAGTTCCGGCGCATCATGGTCTCGCGGCCGATCATGCCCCTGGGCAAGGACATCGGCTATCTTCCCGGAACCAAGGATGAAAAACTCGCGAGCTGGATGGGGCCCATCATGGACAACCTCCAGTACCTGGTCGACCCCAAGCTGGAACAGAGCAGCGACAAGATCGACTACCTCTTCGACACCGGGATCCTGGAGATGGAGGCGGTGACCTACATTCGTGGTCGCAGTCTGCCGAAGCTGTTCATCATCATCGACGAGGCCCAGAACCTGACGCCGCACGAGGTCAAGACCGTGATCAGTCGGGCCGGCGAAGACGCCAAGGTGGTGCTCACCGGCGATGCCTACCAGATCGACAATCCGTATCTCGACGCCTGCAGCAATGGTCTGACATACGTGGTGGAACGTTTTCGCGAGCAGTCGATCTACGGGCACATCACGCTGGCCAAGAGTGAGCGGAGCCAGCTGGCGAGTCTGGCGGCGCAATTGCTTTGAGCAAGCACACGTGTGCTTTGAGCAAGCTTACGGGCCCGGCTCCCAGGAGCCGGGCCCGTCGTGAACCGGGTTCAAGATTCCCCGTCTGCCCCCGCCGCGCCTTCGGCTTCCACCAGCGCCTGACGAAGTTGCCCCAGCAAGCAGGCATTGCAGCGCTTCACGGCCACGGTGAGGTACTCGTCGACCCACTGCTGGTCCTTGCGCGAGGTGAGACCGTCCCAGACATCCTTGGTGATCTCGCCAAGACAGGTCTGCTCCCAGAATGGTTCGTGGCTCGTATCGTAGACCCGAAGCCGCACCTCGCACACCGCGCGCAAGCGGGTGGGTACGGGGATCGCGCCGATACCAAGGACGGCGCCGACAGCCGTTGCGCCGACACCGCCGCCGCTGACCGCGTAGCCGAGGGCGGCGCCCATGGCTCCGGTCAGCAAATAACCCGCTGCCCTTCGGGTGACCTTGCATCCCATATGTTGGAGATCTACCTCGACGATGTAGTCGGCCTGGGAACGCAGCGGCACCACCTGCAGCAGGTCGGTATGGGTGAGGTCCTGCACCAGGGCCTGGTAGTATACTTGCGCCACCGACGCGTCCCAGTTCACGTCTGACGGAAAACGATAAGTGGCCAGACCGCCCGTTCCGCCTCGCTGAGTGTCGGGCCGCAGGTCGTTGACGAACTCCACGAACAGCGCAGGCGGCTCCTCGCCGAGAGTGGGATACATCATTGATTCGCCGGGGTAATGAAAACTCACCCGGCCGCCACCACCGCAGCCACAGAGTGGTGTGATCAAGACAACCAGAATCAGGACACCGGCCATCAGAGTGGCGGATTCCCGCCTGATCGCGCTGCGTAGCATGTTGCCTCGATTCCTTTCGTGACGATCACCGCGATAAAACTACGACTCGCGCCTGCTATTGACCAGAGTCGCTCGGAACGAGGCGCCGCCCCAGCACCACCATCGCCGCCACGATCAGGATTGCCCCCAGCAACAAACCCCAACCTGGCGCAAGCCCCCAGCCCACGGGCAGGTACCCGCAGACCAGCGCCACCACTCCCACCAGGGCCGCATAGGGTAACTGGGTCCGAACGTGATCGATGTGGTCGCTACCGCTGGCCAGAGACGACATGATGGTGGTGTCGGATATGGGCGAACAATGATCGCCGAAGACCGCGCCCGCGAGCACCGCGCTCACCGACGCCAGGTGGATGCCCAGGCCGAGGTCGCCGGCCAGGTTCTCGGCCGCGGGTAGGAGCGCCCCCAGGGGAAAGACCAGTGGCAGCAGGATGGCCATGGTCCCCCAGCTCGTGCCGGTTGCGAAGCTCACCACCGCGGCCAGGATAAAGACCACCGCCGGCAACAGCCGGGCCGACAGCACCCCGCGGCACGCCTCCACCAGGAATGGCGCGGTGAACAATTCAGCGCAGACCGCACTCAAGCTCCAGGCCAGAACGAGGATGGTGATCGCAACGAGCATGGCCCGACAGCCGTCGGTGAAACCGTCCATGGCGCTGCGCAGATCTAGACGCCGCCCACCCACGGTCAAGACCAGAGCCACCAGGGCGCCCAGCATGGAGGACCACATGAGGACCGCAAAACTATTGGCCTGGCCGATCATCTCGCGCAGCCCGGGATCGCTGACGCCCGCGGCCAAGGCGGTCTGGCGTCCGTCCAGGATCAGGCCCACCGCCGTGGCGGCCAGCACCGTCGCCACCGGGAGCAAGCCCAACGCAGGCGGGACCGGTTTTCGTGGCGAACCGGTCGCGGCAGAGTGATCGTCATTGCTCCCGATCAGCGTATCGCTAGCCGGGCTGGCGCCGGGCCGCAGGAGCTGCCCCGTGGACTGGGCCCGCTGCTCGGCCGCGCGCATGGGACCAAAATCCCGCCCGGTGCCCGCCACGAGGTAGACCATGAGCAGAGTCAGCCAGGGGTAGAACGCGTAGGGCAGACTGCGCAAAAAGAAGGTGTACGCCGACATGGACTCGTCGCCCACGGCGACCAGTGCGTCCTGGATCAATCCCACCTCGAACCCCACCCAGGTGGAGATCACTGCCAGGGTGGTCACCGGCGCCGCCGTGGAGTCCACCAGATAGGCCAGCTTTTCGCGGCTGATGCGGAGACGGTCGGTCAACGGGCGCATGGTGGTGCCCACCAGCAGGGTGTTGGCGTAGTCGTCGAAGAAGATGATGGTTCCCATGGCGGCGGTGGCGAGCTGGCCGCCGCGCCGACCACCGACCCGGCCGGCCAGAGCCTGCACCAGGCCGTCGCTGAGGCCACCACGGGCCATGACGCCCACCATGCCGCCCAGAATGGTGGTGAAGAGTACGATGGTGGCGTGGTCCGGTTGGGATAGGGCGTCCACCAGGAAGTGGTCGCCCAGGCGCAGAAACGCGGTCAGGGGATTCCCGCCAACCAGCAACAGGCTGCCCAACCAGGCACCCGCCACCAGAGAAACCAGGACCTGTCGCGTCAAGAGAGCCAGCACGATGGCCAGCAGCGGCGGCAACACCGAGGTCCATCCGGGCAGGATCCGAGGCTCGGACCGGGCGATCTCTCGACGATCCGCAGCGACCAACCGGATGACTTCTCCCGCCGTCAGCCGCAGGTCGACAACCGGACCGGCGACCGCGACCGTGTCGACCCTCGCCCCTGCCGACACCAGCACCGGGAAGCCGGCTTCCGGACCATCCACCGTGACCGTGAAGGGAATCATTTCCAGGACCACGCTCGGCGCCGTCAACGACCACTCCGCGGCGCGAGCACTGCCCAACGAGAGTAACACCAGACCCAGCACCATGACGCCGAACAACCTCAAACGCCTTCCTCCCCGTAGGCCCAGTCCAGGTAGTCGGGGGCAGCCCAGGCCACGGGCCGGATCAGAATCATGGGCGTCTCATAGGGATGCACCGCGCCCAGTCTTTCACGGCAGGCCACCAGCCTATCATCGCGGACCTTGAGGTGTAAGGTGACCTCGGAGTCCTGGGTCACGGCGCCTTGCCAGCGGTACCACGAGCGGCCGCCGCTGTCGACGCGGGCGCAAACAGCCAGAGATTCTTCCACGAGCAAGCAAGCGATCTTATCGGCATCCGCCCCGGTCTGCAGCGTGGTCTCGATTGTGTGCAGACAGCGCTTCACGGCTCACTCCCCGAGCAGTTCGAGCAAGGCCGCATGCAATTCGGGCGCCGCGGCAACGAGAGCCTCGCAGACCAGCGGCAGCTCCGCGCCCGAGTGGTCGGTGACCGGGCAGCCGGTCTCGCGACAGATCAGAGTGCCGGCCGCCACATCCCAGGGGCGCAGACTCAGCTCGAAGAATCCGTCGAGGCGGCCGGCGCCCACGTGGGCCAGATCAATGGCCGCGCTGCCGGCCCGCCGCACCCCGTGACAACCGCCTCGCAAGCAGCGCCGCACCCACTCGCAGACACGGTCGATCCGCTCGTCCCGCGTGTAGGAAAATCCCGTGGCCAGCAGGGCCTCCGTGAAAGCCACCGGCTCCCGCCGGCTGAGTGATCGCTCGCCGCCACCGCGCGGTCGCAGCTGGCGCACACCCTGGCCGCGGGCCGCCAGGTAGAGTTCGTCGAGGTACGGGGCGTGCACCGCGCCCAGCAGCGGCCCCTCGGCGTCACAGCAGGCTATCGAGACCGCGAAGTGGCTGTAGCGGTGCACGAAGTTGGTCGTGCCGTCCAGCGGGTCCACATACCAGATACGACCGCTGCTGCCGCTCTGGGCGCCGCCCTCCTCGGCCTCGATGGTATCTTCGGGAAAGAGCCGGGACAGGGTTGCGAGCAGCCTCTCCTCGCTACGCCGGTCCACGTCGGTCACCAGATCCACGGCGCCCTTGTGGTCGATGCGGCCGGCCTGGCCAAAGTTCTCCAGCAGGAACGCGCCGGCCTCGATGGACAGGTCGCGCACCGCCTCCAGTTCTTCACGCAGCGGTGAGGTCATGATTGCTCCTTTTGCACGCATTGTAGGGGCAGGAAGCAGGGTCGACAAGGGGAGGCTTGACACGAGTCGGCCGGCGGCCAATCGTGGGGCAATGGCATCTGTACCGGCTGGCTTGCCGGAGAAAGGAATCGATCATGGAAGACCGGATCAAGGCCGTGCTGGAGACCATTCGCCCGGCGCTGCAGGCCGATGGCGGCGATGTGGAGTTCATCGACTTCAATGACGGTGTGGTCACCGTGCGCATGAAAGGTGCCTGCGGCAACTGCCCCATGAGCACGATGACCCTCAAGCAAGGCATCGAGAAGCGACTCAAGGCCGCGATACCCGAGGTGGAGTCGGTGGAGTCGCTGTAGCTGAACGAAGGACACCACGACGATGAAACCTTACCAGGGCGTCGACTTCTTCAACGTCTCGCGCCTGCTGAGCGAAGACGAACTCTCGGTGCAGACCATGGTTCGCCAGTTCGT
>QNDV01000165.1 GCA_003646045.1 bacterium | reverse complement strand
CGTGTCCAGTCCATACTCGTCGCCCCATTCGGAGTCGGAATCCGGGCCAGGTCCCAGGTCTATGGATCGACCCGCGTTGGGGGAGGCTTCCATCTCGGTTTCGATGATGTCGGCATCGAGGATAGGGTCGAAGACCAAGTCGGTGTGGAGCGTAGCTGCAAATGCCGCGCCGGTTGTGAGAGAAACCGCGGTCAGGGCGGCGACGAGGATCAGGTTCTGCTTCTTCATGGGAGTCTCCTTCAATCAGGATGCGACCGGGTCGCGTTGTTTGTGAATCACTCAAGCCATGTTCGAGGGTAGAACGGAGCTGGGGGTGGGGGTGTGACAGTTGGAATGAAAATGATTTGGAAAATCTTTGGCCTCACGGAGGATGGTTGTCTTGGGTGTCATCTACCCCAGTTCGAGCCGGACACCCAGAATGCCCACAGTATGCCGGCCCTGTGCAAACCCGGCGCCAGGCAGGTGTCAACGCGGTGGACGGGTGGGCAGGAAACCACGGCTTGGGAGTACGTCGAATGGCGGGTCCTCGCTATCACCGCAGGGCCGAGTTCCGAACAGATGATGTGGATACGTTCAGCCGATCCGGGGCCTGTGGTGTGGTTGGGGGCAGAAAGGGCTATTCGCGCCGTGGCCTGGTCCCGGTGCGTCATCCGGGTAGTCGTCCGGAGACGGAGACCACCTTTGGCCAGCCAGCGGTTGAGATCGTAGATCCAATACTTTTTTTCTTGTCTCCCGAAATCCCATCAACTATATCGGATATAGACCATAAATTTGTGGCAGCATAAAAGATATGTGAAAACTAACTTTCAACAATAACTGCCGTAAGCGGCAGTTGCTGAGAAAAAGGAGTTGCAAAATGTTCATGCGTAATGTGCTGGTAGTCGGTTGGCTGACCCTAGCCATCGCATCCTTCTCGTGGGCAGCCGAATCAATTCCCAGGACGGCGAGTCCCATCTACGACAAGCCGTACCTCAGTGGCGCCGGAGGTGGCGTTTCCGTCGGCGGGTACATCGACATGGAACTGGAAATGCCCGAACAGGGGACGACGACTTTCGACCAGCATCGATTCATTCCCTTTATCACCGGTCACGTCAGCGATCGCGTGACGGTTTCGGCCGAGATCGAATTCGAACACGGCGGTAACGTGGAGGGTGACGGGGAGGTGAAGCTGGAGTACGCCGTGCTGGACTACCGCTTCACCGAAGCATTCCGGTTCCGCGGGGGAGTGCTGCTCAGTCCCCTGGGGCGATTCAATTTGTTGCACGACAGTCCGCTGAACGATCTCACGGCCAGGCCCGTGGTATCGCAGCAACTCATCCCGACTACACTCAGCGAGTCGGGCATGGGGCTGTTCGGGGACTTTCCGGTCGGTGAGGAAGGCGATCTGGGCTACGAAGTCTATTTCGTCAACGGTTTCAACGAAGGTATCATCACTGGCGACCCGGGCGAGGAGAAACTGCGCATCCGCAAGGGGCGCGGGTCCCAGAAGCAGGACAACAACGACGACAAGGCCCTGGTCGGCCGACTGGGATTCAGTCCGCGACTGGGTTTGGATTTCGGAATCTCCGGTCATAGCGGCGCCTATGACGATGCCGGCGAGCATCGTCTGAGCATTGCCGCCCTGGACGCCAAACTGACTCTCGGGTCGGTGGAGCTCCAGGGGGAGGCTGCCTATGCAGACATCGCGATCGATCGTTCCCTCTATCCCGACGTGGCCGAGACCCAGCGCGGTGTCTACGCCCAGGTGAACTGGCACGTGTTGCACGACAAGCTGCTGGCCGGATCGGTAGTGACCCTCGTCGTGCGGGGTGACTGGATGGACTACGACATGGCACTGGACGGCGACGACGAGGACGGCGTGACCATCGGCGCCAACTTCCGCCCCACCGAGGAGACCGCGTTCAAGCTGGACTACAACTGGCGACGGGTGGCGGTAGCCGGTGGCGAAAAGGGCGACGCAGAGGGTCGATTGTTCTTCTCCTTCGCGTCCTATTTCTAGGGGGCACCCGTGGTACGGATACTCATCCACACTCTCGGTCTGGGGTTGGCTGCCCTGGCGACGGTCAGCTCCGCCGCAATGAACGACGACCCCCGGGAAAGTCCGGACGGGCCCGAGGCCGTGCGTGTCTACTTCACTGCCGATCAGGCTTTGGCCAGGATCTTCGACCACGCCGACGCCGTCGAGGAATCCGACTGGATTCCCACGGACCGGCAACGCACGGAAATCCAACGGAGGCTGGGCTTCCTGGTGTCCGAAGCTGCATTCCCCGTCTGGCGGGCGACCCGCGGCGATCGTGATCTGGGCTGGGCGGTGATTCTGGAGGAAAAGGGCCGCTTCAAACCCATAACCTGCATGATCCACGTCAAACCGGATCGTACCGTGGGGCAGGTGCTGGTAATGGTTTACCGCGAGTCCCGCGGCGACGGTGTGAAGAGGCAACGGTTCCTCAAGCAGTTCCGGAGCAAGGACCTGGACGACAGCCTGCGCCTGAATCGCGACATCATCGGACTGACCGGAGCCACTCTTTCCAGCCGGGCGGTGACCTTTGCCGTGCGCAAGGCCCTCCTGATCGTGGATGTCCGCGAAAAGGGGGGACAGTGAAGCAACACTCCGGCGTGCGGCGAGTTCATCGACTACTGGGTTTCGTGACAGCCCTGGGCCTGTTAGTCCTGACAACTACAGGTCTGGGGCTGCTGTATCCGCGGTGGACGGGACCGTTCCGCGAGGGGTTTACCGTAGTGGCGGCGGATCCCGTAGCGGACGACCGACTGCTACGGGCGGCACCATTCCGCCTGGAGGAGAGTCGCGACGGGGGGTCTACCTGGCAAGAGCTCCCGCTGCGGTTGGCACCCTCCGAACCAGTGGCGCTGGTCTTTGCGTCCGGTAATTGCGGTACTGCGGGGCTGCTGGGAACCACCGAACTGCTGGTCTCGCGGGACGGGGGCGCCGTCTGGGAAGCGGTGGCCCTGCCCGGGGCGGTTTCAATCAACGAGCCGGCCCGTGGTCTGGCCGTGTCAGCGGCTTCAACGTTCCTGGTGACCACGGACCACCATGCCTGGGTCCGGGAGGCGGGGTCGGACGATTGGCGAGAGATCTGGTCCCACCCCTCCACCCGGAGCGAACGTGTGAGAATCTGGACCCGTCGCCTGCACACCGGCCACTGGGGTCCGGCCTTCATGGTTCGGGCCTACGGTATGCTGGCTTTCGCTATCCTGCTGGTAATCGTCAGCGGCACAGCCCTGGCCGGCAGGCGCAACGGCCGCAACGGTAACGGCCACCGCGGCAGGGTATGATGGCACTCCGTCTCCTTCTCCTCGGCAATCTCCTGTGGGGGGTTCCCCACGAGCAGGCGCGGTACGTTATGGGTACCGTGGCCACGGTGCGGGCAGTAGCCCCCGACGGGATGATGGCAGTGGCGGCGGTCGACGCGGCATTTGCCGAGATCAGTCGTCTCGAGGGGATCCTGAGCACGTGGCGCCGGGATTCGGAGATCAGTCGTCTCAAGGCCGTCGAAGCAGGTGTCTGGACTGCGGTATCACCGGAGCTGGGCGAAGTACTGTCCGCGGCGCTGGACGTGGCGGTGGCCAGCAACGGTGCGTTCGACCCCACGGTCCTGCCTCTGGTTGAGGCCTGGGGGTTGCGGTCGGGGGCGTCGGAGGTGCCCGAGCCGGGGATACTGGATCACGCGCGTCGACGCGTGGGACATGGACTCGTGGAGGTCATCGACAATAGTGTACGGTTCCATGGGGACGGGGTCGAACTCGACCTGGGCGGAGTCGCCAAGGGGTATGCCCTCGACCGGGCGCGGGCTGTCATGGTGGCAGCGGGTGCCGTGGCCGGTGTGCTGGACCTGGGTGGAAACCTGCTCGTCTTCGGCGCCCAAGCTGCGGACGACGTGGGCATCGTGGCCCCTGACGACCCGCGTCGGCAGGTGGCGACCGTTCAGGTACAGGACGCATGTGTGGCCACTTCGGGACAGTATGAACGATATGTGGAGGTCGACGGACACCGCTACGGCCATATACTGGATCCGCGCACGGGGCAGCCGGTAGCTTGGCGTGGCAGCGTGACCGTGGTCGCTGCCGAAGGGTGGTTGGCCGATGCGCTGGCCACGGCGATCTTCGTATCTGGTCCCCGGGCCAGTGCCCGCTTCATGGGTGGATATCCAGGTGTGTCCTGGGTAGTCGTCAGCGAGGGCCGGGAAGGAGACTGGATCGTTACCCGTCACCCTGCACAGTGACGCCACGGCGTATGCCATGCTAGAGTTCCGTCGGCATCGTCCCCGGAAGGGTCTCCATGCTCCGTTTCGCACCTCTTTTTCGTCTGGTCCCCTGGCTCATCATCCTGCTCACCTGGCCCCTCGCCGGGTTGGACACACCGGTCCGAGCCGTGTGGCCGCCGGTTGTCGCCGTGGCGGTCATCCTCGCCACCCGCCACGCCTTGGTGGGTCTGCTGGTGGGTGGATTCTGTGGTGCGGTGATCTTGGCCGGCGGCGACCCGTGGCAGGCGTGGTTGGCTATCTTCGCGGACCATCTGGCGCCCAGTATGGCTTCGACCTGGAAGACCGGAGCCATTGCTTTCACCCTGGTGCTGGGCGGATTCGCCGCGGTGCTGGACGCGGGAGGTGGCTTCCATGGTCTGCTGCTGCGCCTGACGCGGGGTGATCACGACGCTGATCGCCGCTTCCAGGCTGCGGCCGCCGGCCTTGGTCTGCTCTGCTTCTTCGACGGACTGGCCAACAGCATGATGGTCGGGCGGGTATCGCGCCGGTTGGCGGACCGTTGCGGGACCTCCCGGGTGAAGCTGGCGTACATCGTCGACTCCACTAGCAGTGCGGTGGCCTGCGTGGCAGTGGTTTCGACCTGGATCGCCTTCCAACTGTCCATGATCCGCGAGGCCTTTGCCCTTATCGGGCGCGACGTCAATCCGTATGCGGAGTTCCTGGCTTCACTGCCCTACAACTTCCACTGCTGGTTCACCCTCGTGTTGCTGGGGGTGTCCATATCCAGGCGCTGGAATCCGGGACCCATGGGGCGTTTCGAAACCGCGGCGCGCAACAGCGTCGTTGCCCACGGCGATGGGGACCCTGCCGGCGGATCCACCGCTTCTGCCCTGGTGCCCCTGGCCGTGCTGCTACTGTCTTTCTTCGGCGGGTTCTACGTGCTGGGCACGGACGGTCCGTTGCTGCCCGTGACCCGCGACCGGATCGTGGCCTCCTTCGGTTCGGACGCCGGCCCCCTGGTCATGGTGCTGGCGGGTCTGGTGGCTACGGTCGTGGCCGTGCTGCTCTTTCCGGCAAAACCGGCGGCACGCATACCCGCAGCGGGACGAGCCTTCGCGAACGGCATGCGGATGATGTTCGGTCCCGTGTTGATTCTGGTGGCCGCCTGGATCCTGGGCAGCACCATGAGTGCCCTGGGCACGGCGGAACTCATCGCCGCCATGGCTACCGGGACCGAAGCGGCGCCGCTGGTGCCGGTACTGGTATTCATAACCGGGGCACTGGTCTCTTTTGCCACGGGTACCTCCTGGGGAACCATGGGTATCCTGTTCCCCCTGGCAATCCCCGCGGCGGCGGGAGCCATGACCGGGGCTACCGCGGCCGAGACGGCGACCTTCCTGCACGTGACGGTGGCTGCCGTATTCAGCGGTGCGGTCTTCGGTGATCACTGCTCGCCCTTCAGCGACACCACCATCGTCTCGTCCATCTCCTGCGGCATCGAGCCCCATGATCATGTGCGCACCCAGATACCCTTTGCCCTGATAGCGGGAGCGGTGGCCGCGCTGGTGGGGTTCGTGCCGGCGGGGTTGGGGATGCCGGCGTGGATTTCGCTGGTATCGGGCTTGGCTGTGCTCACGTTGCTTCCCCGGCTT
>QNDV01000164.1 GCA_003646045.1 bacterium | reverse complement strand
CAGACCAGGGCCGGCCAGTAGGACACCACCTGGCGGGGTCGCATGCGTCCGCGGGTGGAAACTGCCATGCCACTGGGCCCGGCCAGGATCAGCGCGGGCAGCGCCTTGCTGAAGAGTTCCAACTTGGCCCGGTCGTGGTCCCGCGCCCCGAAGCGCAGGTAGATCTCGTTGGGTTCATAGCGGTTGAGCTGGTCGGGCCAGATGGACCCCGCACCCACCAGCGCCGTATAGGTGTCCTCGAGGTCCTCCCCCACCTTGCGCCAGAACACATCGGCCAGGGCGGCGGCCTTGCGCTTGACATCGGGACCCGACACCAGCACTTCGCCGTCGGCCTTCCAGCCGTCGGAAAAGGCCATGGAGACCTTGAAGGCCTCGGGAGCCGGACCTCCGCGCACGCCGAAGACGCGGACCCGGTTGCGTCCCATGTCTTTGATCTTGATGGTATCGAAGAAGGCGATGCCGTCGGGTGAGATGTACTGGGCGGGATCACCCATTTCGTAGACCAGCTGTTCCTTGACGGTCTTCTCGCTGACCAGCCCGCCGGTGCGCGTGTGCTTGGTGACGGTGAACTCGCCCGACTGTGTCATCTCGATGATGGGGTAGCCGATGTCGCGGAACGACGGTACCTCGTGCCAGTCGGTGAGATTGCCGCCTGAGGCCTGGGCTCCGCACTCGATGATGTGCCCGGCCACGGTGCCCGCCGCCAGCCGGTCCCAGTCGTCCATGGCCCAGCCGAACTCGTGGATCATGGGCGCCAGGGTGATGCCCGTGTCGGTGACGCGGCCGGTGACGATGATCTGGCAACCCGCGTCCAGGGCCGCCACCACCGGCTCGGCGCCCAGGTAGACGTTGGCGCTGGTGATGCGGTCCTGCACGGCATCGAATGACGCCCCCGTCTCCATGTTCGTGAATTTCTCGCCCACGGCGGTCAGTTCACCCAGGCGGGCCGTGACATCATCGCCGCTGACCACGCCCACCTTCAGGTCCAGCCCCCGCTCCCGGGCCAGGTCGCGGATACGACGGCCCAGCCCCAGGGGGTTCATGCCGCCGGCGTTGGAGATGACCTTCACGCCGCGGGCCACGATCTCTTCCAGGTTCTCGTCGATCTGGGTCAGGAAGTCGTGGGCAAAGCCCAGCTGGGGATCACGCAACTGCTGCTTCAGCAGGATCGACATGGTGATCTCGGCCAGGAAATCCATGGTGATGTAATCCAGGGGGCCACCGGTGAGTTGGCGCCGGAAGGCGTCCAGGTCATCGCCCCAGTAGCCGCCTGCATTGCCGATCCGGATCTTTTTCTTCACAGTCTTGCTCCTCGCGGCGGGATCGCTTAATCCCCGTATTTCAAAATCCCCGTGTTTGCAAAATTGTCCATCGACCTGATAATGAAAGCTCCAGCGTCGCTGATTCAAGCAGGAAAGGGTGAACACGTCCATGTCGGCTGAAAAGGTCCTCGCCCGCAACTACTTCGTTCTGGGCTTTCCGCTGTCGGCGGAAGCCTGGCAGCGCTACGAAATCGCCGAAAGCCTGCCGGCCGCTGCAACCGGTGGTGCGACCGACCCCGTACTGTCCCTGCGCAAGCTGGCCCGGCGGATGGAATTGCCGTCCACGGCGGACCACACCTCCCCCCCGGCGGAGGACCTGATTGCGCTGCGCACCCTGAACCGCGTACTGCGCTGGGTCAGTGCCCACTATTTCCTGGAGGAGAATCCCGGCTCCCTGGACCGCTGCAGGCGCCGGGCGGCGGACCGTCTGGACCCCGGGGCCGTGCACGAACTGATCCATGCCTTCGTGGAAGTATTTCCCCCCGCCGAAACACCGCTGGAGGGCCGCGACCCGGCGGCCTTCCTGGAGGAGCCGGCCCCGGCGGCAGGCCCCGATCGTGCCGTCCTGGAGATGCTGCTGCTTTTCCTCAATACGGTGAACCCCGCCGCCCGCCCCGCCCGACCACTGTTCGAGGATGACGAACTGCGGCGCCGCGCTCCCTTCGTTCCCTTCATCACCGGTCTGGAAGAGGATCTGGCGCGGGAGGAGCCGCCCGGAACCGCCGGTATCCCGCTGCTGACCCTGTTGCGGGCGCCCCTGGTGGCCAGCCCGGACAGCCTGGCGGGGCAATTGCAGTACATCGCCGCGAATTGGGCCGATATGCTGCCCGCCGAGATGCTGAGCACGGTTCAACGGTCCCTGGACGTACTCGCCGAGCGGGATCTCAGGCGGGGTGGCGAACCAGGCCCGCCGCCGGTGCTGGAGTTCGGTCCGGGCACAGCGGGCTGGAACGACGACGGTCCCGAGCCCGAGGCCTTCAGCCGCGATGCCGACTGGATGAGCAACGTGGTGCTCATGGCCAAGAGCACGTACGTCTGGCTGGACCAGCTCAGCCGCCGTCATGGGCGCCCCATCACGACCCTGGGCGACGTACCCGACAGCGAACTTGACCGCCTGGCCCGCTGGGGTGTGACCGGCTTGTGGCTGATCGGCCTATGGGAGCGCTCGACAGCCAGCCGCACCATCAAGCAATGGATGGGCAATGCCGAGGCGGCGGCCAGTGCCTACAGCCTTCTGGACTACCACATCGCAGCCGATCTGGGCGGTGAGGCGGCCTACGGGAATCTGCGGGAGCGGGCCGGACAACGTGGCATCCGTCTGGCCAGTGACATGGTGCCCAACCACATGGGTATCGACAGCCGCTGGGTGGTGGAACACCCGGACTGGTTCCTGCAACTGGACCACCCCCCCTACCCCGCCTACAACTTCACCGGCGGCGACCTCTGCGATACCCCCGGCGTGACGGTGCGCATAGAGGACGGCTATTACGACCACAGCGACGCGGCGGTGGTCTTCCAGCGGGTCGATGAGAACTCCGGTGATACCCGCTACATCTACCATGGCAACGACGGCACCAGCATGCCCTGGAACGACACGGCCCAGCTCAATTTCATGCTGCCCGAGGTCAGGCGCGCCGTGAGCGATGTCATCCTCGAAGTTGCCCGGCGCTTCCCCATCATCCGCTTCGACGCGGCCATGACCCTGGCCAAGAAGCACTATCAGCGCCTGTGGTTCCCGCGACCGGGCGATGCGGGCGCCATACCCTCGCGTGCCGAGCATGGCCTCTCGAAGGGCGATTTCGACGCGGCCTTCCCCGTGGAATTCTGGCGCGAAGTCGTGGACCGCATCGCCGTCGAGGCCCCGGACACCTTGCTGCTGGCCGAGGCGTTCTGGCTCATGGAAGGCTACTTCGTCCGCACCCTGGGCATGCACCGGGTCTACAACAGCGCCTTCATGAACATGCTCAAGATGGAGGACAACCAGAAGTACCGGCAGACAATCAAGAACGTGCTGGAGTTCAGCCCCGAGGTGCTGAAGCGCTTCGTCAACTTCATGAACAACCCGGACGAGAAGACGGCTGTCGAACAATTCGGCCGGGGCGACAAGTACATCGGCTGCGCCACTCTGTTGGTGACCATGCCGGGGTTACCCATGCTGGGCCACGGGCAGATCGAGGGTTTCACCGAGAAGTACGGCATGGAGTACCGCAAGGCCTACTGGGACGAGCAGGTGGACGAGGACCTGGTGCGGCGCCACGAACGCGAGATCTTCCCCCTCATGCGTCGGCGCGCCCTGTTCAGCGGCGTCGACAACTTCGCCCTCTACGATTTCATCACCGACGGCGGCTGGGTGGACGAGAACGTCTTCGCCCACAGCAACCGCCACGGCGACGAGCGGGCGCTCATCCTCTACAACAATGCCTATGAAAACACCCGTGGCCGGGTGCGCCTGGCCTCGGCCGTCAATACGGGACCGGCGGACAACCCCCACCTGGAACAGCGCTCCCTGGGCCAGGCCCTGGCCCTGGATGACGGCATGGACGCCTGGTACGCCCTGCGGGACCATAATGCCCGGCTGGAGTATCTCAGACCGGGCAATGAACTGGCCCACGACGGTTTCCACTGCGAGTTGGGTGCCTACCAGACCATGGCCCTGGTGGGCTTTCGCCGCCTGGCCGATGGGCAGGCATGGGCCGAGTTGGCCGCCGAACTGGGTGGCGGCGGTGTCCCCGACCTGGAGTTGGCCCTGCGACGCCGCGAACTGGCGACGGAACTGGCGACCTTCCGGGCCTGGCTGTCGACCGACCTGCTGGGCTGGTTGGAGCGGGGCGAGCCAAGTGGGAGCGCGGACAAGGCCGCACCCGCGTTACCTTCCGCTGCCGCCGAGCTGCCCAAGCCACTGCGCCGGGCCCTGCAACGATTGCGGGCCCTGCCCCAGGCCACGGTGCCGGACGACGCCGGCCCAGGCACACGCGCGGATTTCGCGGCCCTGCTGACCGCCCTGCCCCACAGCCGCGCCCTGCAGGAAGTCTATTGCGCCAAGGCGTTGTTGCACGCGGCCGAGATCGTGTTGGTACCGGCAGCTGATCAACACCTGCTGCAGGACGAGGCAGCGTCGGCCCTGGCCACGTGGCTGGGTCACGAACACGCCGCTCGACGTGCCGCCCTGGGCGCCGGAATCCTGGCCGCCGATCCCTCACCCGCCCGGGATTTGGCCGCCGGCAAAGCTGGCTGGCTGGTGGAGTTCCTGGACCTGCCGGCGGGACGGGACCTGCTGGGTGTTCATCGTCACGACGGTGTGGACTGGCTGGTGGCCGAGCACGTCGACGAATGGCTGCTGATCCTGGCGGTGGCGGCCATGTGCCTGGAGGACGACCTGTCGCCCACACGGCTGCTGGACGGGTGCGAACTGGTGCGGGGGGCGGCGCGGGATGCGGGGTGGCGGGTGGAGAAACTGCGGCAGTTGATTGACGAGTAGGTTGTGCCTCTGAAATTATGTTTGAGGCCCCCGGGGGCCCCAAAGCAACGTATATCGCAAAATACCATTGCATCTTGCTGAATCACGGGGCCTTTGCGGGTCCCCCGTCGCCCCGGATTCACCGCCGGCACACAGACACATTTTTCGAGGTACAAATCAGTTGATATGGCTTGAGTCAAGCCAGGACGACCGTTACGCGGCTATCCGACTTGTTTGGTAGGATATTATATGGTAGGGTATCCACACTGGTCTGGTTGAGCATACTTGACAAGCGTCAGGACCAGTATGGGGGAGCATCGGGAGATAAAGGCTGGATGATCCTGAATTGGGAATCGGACACCATGTGTCCAGTTGCCCGAATGCCGGTGCTTGCCCTTTTCGAATTCACCTCGTCAAAGGGTATCAATCATGAAACGGATCTCAACGAGACAGATGGGTGCGCGGGAAGTCTCCGTCGCTTTTGCTCTGATACTGGGTCTGGTTGTCGTCGGGTGCAGCAGCGACGATGGCCCCGCGAACCCCGGTGGAGGGAATAACAACAGCGAGGCCTGCCCCATTGTCCCCGACAGTTGGGAGGGTATATGGGACTACAGTATGGTTACCCTGGACTGCGAGACGCAGGAAGTACTGGGCGAACTCGACGTTCCTGTCAGATTCTGCGCCGGCAAGCTTTTCGTATTGGGCGTGGACTCGGATGAATTCGATTTCAAATGCACCGGAACAGTCACTGATGAGATGCTACATATGGAAACCACAGTGACGTTCGAGGAAGGCGAAGATTGCATTATCACCTCCATCAGTATCGTCGATGCGACCCTGAGCGGAGATACAATGACCGGTACCGCGTCATACAGTACCACCTACAGCAGTGGCTGCAGCCAGTCGGGATCCTGCAGCGAAGAGGAATTCACTGCGGTGCGCCGCAGCGGCGAATCCGGCTGTGATACAGGCCCGTCGGGGTTGCAATACTGGGGGGCCGCGAGAGGTATCTACCGATAGGCGGTTCATGCTATGGTCGCTTTGATGTACAAACGGAGGATGCAACGTGGGCCGATATTCGTACGGGAGTAGCAGTATGAAACACGGACGAACAAGTCTTTGGGGTCTGGT
>QNDV01000163.1 GCA_003646045.1 bacterium | reverse complement strand
CTCGCCACAACGTTCCCCGACGTGGAGGCCGCGGAGCGTGTGGGAGCCCTGCTGGTGGATGCCGGCCTGGCGGTATGCGTCCAGGTCGGCAACGATTTGCGATCGGTCTATCGTTGGCAGGGCAAGGTGGAACAATCGCGCGAAGTGGCGGTGCAGATCAAGGTACTCAGGGAGCGTTACGAACTGTGTGCTGGCGAGTTGAAGTTGCAGCATCCCTATGACGTGCCCCAGATCATCGGCTGGCCCGCCGGGGCCGTGGATGACGAATATCTGCGCTGGGCCAAGGGGGATCTCCGGTGAGGGGACGGTGCCTGCAACTGGTCGTGGTCTTGCTGCTGGTAATGGCGGCAGGTGCCGCGGCGGCTGAAGTAGCCCAGGACACGGCCCATACCGAACTGGCCCACCGCGGCTGGTTGTCGGTGGTACCGCCGCTGCTGGCCATCACCCTGGCGCTGGCGCTGCGCCAGGTGGTGGTGGCGTTGCTGCTGGGATTGTGGGTGGGAGCAGCCATCGTGGCGGGCAATCCCTGGACGGCGTTCCTGCGCGTGGGTGATACCTACCTGGTGGGCGCCCTGGCGGATGACTCACATGCCGCGATCATCATGTTCTCCACCTTGCTGGGGGGAATGGTCGGCATCCTGTCGCGCAGCGGCGCCACGGCCGGTATCGTCCATTGGCTGGCCGGCAGGGTCAAGGGGCGCCGCGCCGGTCAGACAGCCACGGCAGGCATGGGCACCCTCATTTTCTTCGACGACTACGCCAATACGCTGCTGGTGGGATCGACCATGCGACCACTCACCGATCGTCTGCACATATCCCGCGAGAAGCTTTCCTACCTGGTGGACAGCACCGCCGCGCCGGTGGCCACAGTGGCGGTCATCTCCACCTGGGTAGGCTTCGAAGTCGGCTTGATCCAGGATGCCATGGTACATATGGGAGATGGCGAGGCCGCGTACACGTTCTTCCTGCGCACCATTCCCTATGGTTTCTATCCGTTGCTGACTTTGGCCTTTGTCTACGCCGTAGCCCTGAGCGGTCGGGATTACGGTCCCATGCTGAAGGCGGAACGGCGGGCGGCCACCCGCGGCGAGGTGTTGCGCCCCGGATCGCAGCCCGCCAGCGACCTGGGCGAACTAGAGGAACTGGACACGGGCATCGCCGGTGGTCCGGCAAATCCCCTGGTGGCGGGTCTGCCCATTGCCGCCGTGGTCATTACAACGGCAGTGGGACTGTACTTCCAGGGACGCGGAGCGGCCCGGGCGGCTGGCATTATCGACCCCGGCCTGCGGCAGATCCTGGACAATGCCGATAGTTTCGCCGTCCTGACCTGGGCGGCCCTGGGCGGCGCCCTGCTGGCCGGAGCCCTGGCCGTGGGCACCAGGCGCCTGCGCCTGGCCCAGGTCGTGGACAGCTACGTGTCGGGCGCCAAGGCCATGGTAATCGCTGTCACCATCCTGATGCTGGCCTGGTCGCTCAGTGCGGTTTGCGAAGAACTGGGTACGGCCGGGTACCTGGTGGAAGTGGCCCGACAGATCCTGTCGGCAAGGTTGCTGCCGGCGGTGGTCTTCGTGTTGGCGGCAGCGGTGAGTTTTGCCACGGGAACCAGCTGGGGAACCATGGCCATCCTGATGCCGCTTGTCTATCCCCTGGGCGTCGAATTGCCACTGGCGGCGGGGCTGTCGGTCGGCGTCGCGCAACATATCCATCTCGCGGCGGTCAGTGCGGTGTTGGCGGGGGCGGTGTTCGGTGATCACTGCTCGCCCATCAGCGACACCACCATCCTGTCGTCCCTGGCCACGGGCGCGGACCACGTGGACCATGTCCAGACCCAGCTGCCCTATGCCCTGACTGTGGGTGGCGTGGCGTTGTTGGTGGGGTATGTGCCGGTGGGCTGGGGTGTGTCGCCCTGGGTGTCACTGGTGGTGGGAAGCGTGGTCCTGGCGATCGTACTCTGGCGGTGGGGACAATCATCATCAGCAGGAACCGGGGCTGGTCCCAGTGGTCGGCGCACCGTAGATTGACTGAAGTGTATCCCGTGGTCCGCCAAGTCCCCAGCCGGGAGTGATCATGTCCAGCGCCCAACGTTCGACCCTATCCGTTCTGCTCCTGGTCCTCCTGGTGGGCAGCGGTTGCACCAGTGAGAAGATCGTCTTCGTTTATCCGGACGAGGAACTGGATTTCCGGATGCGCAATCTGGGCGTACCCGCTCTCTACCTGGACCAGGTCACGGACATGCGCCCGCCCGAGCAGCGAGAGGGTGAGGGCCGGTATTTCAAGATCACCTACCCCAAGGACAGTGATTGGGAGGTCCCGGCGACCCGGATCTATGCCGAAGCGCTGGCCCAGGACGTGGACCAGACCCACCTTTTCGAACTGGTACCGCTACGGGGTCAGGCGGACTACGCACTGTCCATGGATCTGCTGTCCATGAGTTGCGAACTGCGGCGTTCGCCCGCGAGCATGCTGCTTTCGGGAGGACTGGGCGTGGGGCTGGGAATGGTGCTGGGTGACGATGCGTCGAGCCGGGCAAAATACGCCGTGGCTCTGGGAATCGTGGGCATCCTGGCCATTCCGGTACCGACGAAGAACTACGCCGAATGTGAAGTAAGGCTAACCCTGGAGAACGCACATGGTGATGTGGTCTGGCAGGAGTCGTGCCTGGGGGAACACCGGGGCGACCGGTTCATGTCGGCCACCGCACGCGAGGACCAGAAACTGGTCAACGAGCATCTCACCAAGGCGGTGAAAAGGGCGAACGCCTGCCTTTTGGGCCAATTGAGACATTACCTGCTGGAGACCGCCGGCGGAGGCGGTTGACAGGTCGCGCGTGCGTTTGTCCAGCCCGGATTATTCATGAATCACCTACACATCCCTGCAACGGCGAATCATGACTATTCGGCCTAGAGCAGGCTCGCCGCCAGACTGGCCAGTTCGCTGCGCTCGCTCTTGGCCAGGGTGACGTGGCCGTGGATGGGCTGGTCCTTGAAGCGCTCCACCACGTAGGTCAATCCGTTCGAAGACGCATCCAGATAGGGATTGTCTATCTGGTAGGCGTCACCGGTGAGAATTACTTTGGCGTCCTCGCCGGCACGGCTGACCACTGTCTTGACCTCGTGGGGCGTCAGGTTCTGGGCCTCGTCGATGACAATGAACAGTTTGGGCAGGGAACGACCGCGGATATAGGTCACCGCCTCCACTTCCACCACGCCGGTATCATACAGGTATTGCACCTTGTCGCCGGTGTGCTCCAGTTTCGGGTCCACCAGGTATTGCAGATTGTCCGAAACCGGCTCCATCCAGCTCGAGAGCTTTTCTTCCTTGCTGCCCGGCAGGTAGCCGATGTCCCGCCCCAGGGGCATGATGGGGCGTGAGACCATGATCCGGCGGTAGCGTTTCTCCTCGGCCACCAGTTGCAGGCCGACGGCCAGGGCCAGCAGCGTCTTGCCGGTGCCCGCCTGGCCCAGCATGGTCACCAGCTGGATGTCCTCGCGCAGCAGCAATTCAAGGGCGAACTGCTGCTGGAGGTTGCGGGCGCTCAGGCCCCAGGGATGGCTGTCGCCGAACTTGAGCGGTTCGATGTACCCGCTGTCGGCGCGGTAGATGCCGCGTGCCGTCTGTTTGGGATTGGAGGCGGCCCGCATCAGAACGCATTCGTTGGGTTGCAGATCGGCTGCCACCGCGACGGTCTTGCCCTCGTAGAAGGCGTTTACCTGGTCGTCGGGGACCACGTGCTCGGACCAGCCGGTGAACAGCTCGTCGAAGTTGACGCGGGTCTTGAGAAAGTCCTCGGCGACGATACCCAGGGCATCCGCCTTGACCCGTGCGTTGATGTCCTTGGTCACGACGACAGCGTCGCAACCCGCCTGCTTCAGGGCGCACCCCACCGCCAGGATGCGGTTGTCGGTCACGCTGCGATCCATGCCCGCGGGCAGGGAGTCGAGGAAGCCCTTGACGATGACGTAGAGAGTACCGCCACCGGGCATAGCCACGCCGTGGCTCAGGGGCAGGCCGTTACGCAGTTCATCGATGGTGCGGATTGCCCGGCGCGCATTGCGGCCGCGTTCGTCCTTCTCCCGCTTGAAGCGGTCCAGTTCCTCAAGGACATCGATGGTCAGGATGACGTTGTTTTCTTCGAAGGCGTGGAGGCTGTCCGCGTCGTGAAGGAGGACGTTGGTATCGAGGATGAAGCTGCGTCCCCTGGGTGCGGGAACGTTGTCCTGGTCATCCAGCCAGAGACCGGTACCGTCAGCCATGGAATCCCTCCCATGTAGTAGCCCGGTGTAGCAGCGTCGCGGCGCCGATGTGGATCCATCCGGAAGAATCCTACACCTGCGGACCGGGGTTGTCGCCACCTGTTTGACACTTTATGCTGTGACGGCAGGATGCCCATCCCCGTCAGGAGGACTTTCGTGAGCCATCGTCATATCTTTGCCTTGTTGGTGGCCTGGTGGTTGGTGTCGGGTACAACGGCGGCACAGGCCGCCGAACCGCAATGGCCCCTCGATCTGGAAACGCGCTACCTCACCAGTAATTTCATGGAGCGACGGCCAGGGCGGTGGCACGCCGGCCTGGACTTCAAGACACAGACCGTATCGGGGTTTCCGGTACGGGCCGTGGAGGCTGGCTGGGTTAGCCGGATCCGGGCCGAGGCGGGAGCCTATGGCAGAGCAGTCTATATAGCTGGAGACTCCGGCAAGACATACGTCTATGCCCACTTGCAGCAGTTCTCTGATGTAATCAATGAGCGTGTGGGCAGCGACCGGAGGCAGCACGGGCGCTACCGTGTCCGGCTGAACCTCGATCCCAACGATCTGCGGGTGGAAGCGGGGCAGGTGCTGGGACTGAGCGGACAAAGCGGCACCAACGGGCCCCACCTGCATTTCGAGGTGCGTGACGCGGGGCAGCATCCCCTGAATCCCCAGGATCATGGTTTCGCGGTGGCTGACACGTTTGCGCCGCGGATCACGGCGGTCACAGCCCATTGCGTGCGGCCGCCGGCGGAACTTGGCGCGGTGGCCGGCGAAGTCCACCACGAGAAGGGACTGCACGGCGTCCTGGCGCCCCTGGTGGTGACGGGGCCGGTGGCTTTCAGCGCGGCGATCAGCGACCGCAGCGATATCAGGGGCCACGCGCTGGAGCCCGGACTGATCGAGGTCCGACTGGACGGCGAGCTGGTGTACCGATGCCGGAACGAGAGCTTCGCCTTTGCCGACAACAGTCAGCAGCGCCTGGAATGGTGCGAGTTCTCGGATCAGGAAGGCGAAAGACGGATACGTGAGCACTGGTTGCACCGGCGCCGTGGGGTTGATCTGCCCGGGCGTGAGGGCGGTCTCTGGTATCTGGGTGCCGAGGGTGAGGGACTCGCGGTCGGCGATCATCTGCTGCAGATCATGGCCCGGGACCGTTCCGGTGGCGAGGCCGAAGTGCGGATTCCCCTGCGGGTTGATTCCGGCGGCGGGGGGAACTCCCGTCTCGCCGGCTGGCAGGATCGCCATCTGGCGCTGCGGCCCGCGCCGGGTATAGTGCTGACGCCATTTTTTGCCCTGCATCCCCGGGATGATGCCGCCATCGTGGAATTGGATCCGGCCCGGGGAGATCCGGTGCTGGCGCGCACCGTGTTGTGGCGCCGGGAGAGAGCCGGGGCGGATCCTCTGGAACCGTCCGCCCTTTGGCAGGGGCTCTACCTGACGGCGGACTGGCCGGTGGACGGTAACCTGCCCATGTCGTTGGACGAGCCACCCGGGGAACAGGACGCGTGGATTTTTCGACACGGCCGCAAGGGCTGGAGACCGGTGGGGCCACTGCATCGCGATGGTGACTCCACCTGGTTCCTGATGGCGGAGCCCGGCCGCCACGCGGCCTTCGCGGATCGCGAGCCGCCGGTAATTGGCACCTCAGGTATAGAGGTCGAG
>QNDV01000162.1 GCA_003646045.1 bacterium | reverse complement strand
CAGGAACAGGCGCAGGATCTCGTCGAACCCCGCCGTCAGCCTGATCGTCGTGGGATTGACCTCCATTATGTCCTGGACATGGAAATCCCGCAGGATGGCGCTCTCGCGGCCGAACTCCAGGCGCCGCCCCTGGCGGGCGAACTTCAGGGTGAAGATGGACTCCTTCATGATGGAGCGGTAGACCAGCGCCGCCCCGATACTGGCGATCATCAGGGGCAGGATGATGCGGTATTCGCCCGTCATCTCGAACAGGATGAGGATGGCCGTCAGGGGTCCGCCGATGGAGGCACCCACCATGGCCGCCATGCCCACCATGGCAAACGATCCCACGGATCCGGCACTGCCCGGCAGGATGGCTTCCACCCCCGCGCCGCAGGCGCCCCCCAACATACCCCCCAGGAAAAGGGCCGGGGCGAAGATGCCCCCGGAGAACCCCGAGCCCAGGGTGAGATTCACCGCCGCCAGTTTCACCGCCACCAGCAACAGCAGCAGGTACCAGGCCATGTGACCGTTGAGTACATCCACCATGGTCTCGTAGCCGATGCCCCAGACCTGGGGAAAACGCAGCATCAGCGCCCCGAGCAGCAGGCCGCCCACCGCCGGCTGCAGCCACTTCGGCAGGGGCGAGCGGGCCCAGGCATCCTCGCCCGCGTACAGCGAGCGCACATAGACCACCGCCAACAGTCCTACCAGAGCCCCCATCAGCAGGTAGAAAGGCAATTCGATGGCGCTGCCCAATTCGAAGCCCGGCACGGGGAAAGCCGGTGTGTCGCCCAGGAACTCGCGGCTGACCGCGGTGGCCGTCACCGAGGCGATGATGATGGGCGCGAAGGTCACCACGGCAAAATCCCGCATGAGGATCTCGAGGGCGAAGAAGGCCCCGGCGATGGGTGCGTTGAAAGTGGCTGCGATGCCTGCCGCCGCACCGCAACCGATGAGTGTCCGTAAACGCTGGGGCGAGAAGCGCAACACCTGGCCGAGGGTACTACCCATGGCGGCACCTATCTGCACGATGGGCCCCTCGCGGCCCACCGACCCCCCGAAAGCGATAGTGATGGCGCTGGCCACGATCTTCACCGCCGCCACCACCGGCCGGATGACGCCCTTGCGGAAGACCATGGCGTCCAGGACCTCGGGTACGCCATGCCCCCGCGCCTCGCGGGCGCCGAAGTGGACCAGAGGCCCCACCACCAGACCGCCGGCCACCGGCAGCAACAGGATCTTCCACCAGGGCTGGTTCGCCAACAGTTCCACCGTGTTTTCACCGTGACCGATGGCCAGACCCTGGAAAAGATCCACCAGCCAGCGAAAGAGGATGGCCCCGAAGCCACCGATGAGTCCCACCACCACCGCCATGACGACCATGATGGTGGTCTCGTCGGGCTCGAACCGCTCCACGAGGCGGAACAGGGCACGGCGTAGGCGGTTGGGCCCGCGGTATTCGCTGGTGGACATGAAGGGACTCCGGTTCCTGCCCGTGGGGCGGTCACCACGACCGCCGACCTGGCGGGGCAATGGTCATGCACAGGTGTCCGATCGTCAACCCCGCCCCTGTTGGTGGTCGCCTTGCCGGTGGACAACCACGGTCGCGGCCCGATAATGGCAATATGTCCCCCGGCCCGAACCCAGGAGCATCCGACATGACCCGCCCCCCGGATTCCACCCCCGTCCTGACACCCCATGAGGCGGCTGCCGGCCTGTGGACGGGGACCTACCCTTCCGGTCTGCGCCTGATCGTCCGCGAGGACCACCGTCTCCCCGTGGCCGTGGCCAACGTCTGGGTTCGAGCGGGTTCGAACCGCGAACCGGAGGACCTGCGCGGCTGGTCCCATGGCATCGAGCACATGCTTTTCAAGGGCACCGCTCGCCGGGCCGAAGGGGATTTTGCCCTGGAGGTCGCCCGCAACGGCGGCAATACCAACGCCGGCACCGGCTACGAAACCACGAATTACCACATCACCCTGCCGGCGGAGAACCTGACGGGGGCCATCGACCTGCTGGGCGACGCCCTGTTTCACGCCGCCTTCGAACCCGCGGCCCTGGACGCCGAACGGGAAGTCCTGGTCCACGAGAACCACATGTACGACGATAAGCCCTTCGGCTTCGGCCTGACCTGGCGCCTGGGTCTCGAACGAGCCCTGGACACGAGTCCCTACCGCCATCCCATCGGAGGACAGGACGCCAACCTGCGGGACCGCAGCCGGGACGACATCCTCACTTTCTGGCGCTCGGCCTATCGTGCCGACAACATGACCGTGGTGGTAGTGGGCGATGTGGACCCGGAACAGGTGCAACAACAGGTTGCCGCAACATTTCCCGTGGCCACCGGTGCCGGTCACCCCGCCAAGGGCGACCCACGGGTGACCATGGTTATCTCACCTGATGTCGAACCGTCCCACACGGCGGCCCGGTTGCGGGTGGAGACCGGGGAAATCCGCAAGGCCTACGCCAAGCTCATCTTCAGTGCACCGGGCGAGTGTGATCCCCGCCGCGACGTGCTGCCGGTATTGCGGCGCACCCTGGGCGACGGGCGCAGTTGCCGGCTGCACCGCCAGGTACTCGAGGAAGACAAGCTCGTGGACAACTACATGGTCACTACCGAGACAGGCCCCCGCGAAGGCCTCTTGATCGTGGACCTGGAGACCGATGTGCCCCGCCTGGCCGGGGCGCTGGCGGCGGTCGCCGGAATCCTCGGTGACCTGGGGCGAGAGGGCTGCACGGAACAGGAACGCGAGCGGGCAGTGACCAGGGTCAGACGTGCCCATGTGTTCGGCCTGGAGACCGTCCAGGGCCAGGCCGCCAATCTGGGCTACCACGACGCCATCGACGATCTCGCAGGCGCCTTCGAGCTACCCGGGCGCATCGCTGCCGTAACCTGTGACCAGGTAGCCGCCCTGTCCCGGGACATGCTGCGCCCCGCGGCGGCCACGGCCATGCTGTACCTGCCTACGGACACCGCCGCCGGCGCTGACGGACTGCCGCGGACCGACGCGGATCTGCAGGAACTGCTGACGGCGGCCTTCGACAGGGGATCACAAACCGAAGTGGTCATCGGCGAGACGCTGCCGGCGGCAACGAATCCCAGCCGACCGGAGAAACCCGCCACCGGCGAGGATTTCCGGCAGGACCAGTTGGAGTGTGGCGCCACCGTACATTGGCGCCACGACCCCTCGGTCCCTGTGGTCGCCATATCCTTCACCGTGCCGGGTGGAGCCGCGGACGAGACGGCCACCAACTCGGGTCTGGCCGCTCTGACCCGGGAGGTCCAACTCAAGGGAGCTGCCGGACGCTCCGCCGCGGAGTTTCACGCCCTCCTCGAGGACCTGGGCATCGCCATCCATATCCATGCCGGCCGCGACCATGACGGGTTCCTGGTCACGACCCTGGCCGAGCGCATGGATACGGCCCTGGATCTGGTGGGGGACGTCCTGCTGCGCCCCTCCTTCCCGGTTGCCGAGGTGGAACAGGAACGCAACCTGGCCCTGGCACATCTCGAATCACTGCAGGACGAGCCCTTCCAGGCCGCCGCCCTGGCCATACGCGCCCTGCTCTACGGCGACCATCCCTATGGCCGTCCCCAGGTGGGCACCCTGGCAAGCCTGCCCCTCCTGGACGACGCCATGCTGCGTGCCCACCACGCGCGTTCCTGGAATTCGTCCCACCTGCAGGTAGTGATATCCGGGGATGTGGACGGCGATGCCGTACTGGCCGGCTTGAACCGTATCCTGGCGGATATGCCCCCTGGCGATGGAACCGCGCCCCCGCAGCCGCCCCCCCAGCGACCACTGCAGGGGATCGAGTCCTCGCGCCTGACCCGTGACCAGAACCAGAGTGTTGTGCTGCTGGCCTGGCCGGGCCCCGGGGACGCGAACCGGCACCGCGTACCCCTGATGCTGTTGCGCCAGGTGCTCAACGGCCAGAGTGGCCGCCTGTTCGAAGCTCTGCGGAATCGCCGGTCCCTGTGCTATAACACGGGTCTGGTGGGAACAAGTGGACGCGGCCCCGGCATGCTGCTGGGTTACGTCCTCACCGCGCCGGCCACCGCCCAGTCGGCACGTGATGCCCTGTTGGCCGAACTTGTGGCTACCACTGCCGACGTAGTACCTGAAGCCGAATTCGCCCGGGCCAAGGCGGAAATGCTGGGCAATCTTCTGATCAGTGATCAGGCCAACGTGTCACGGGCCAGCCGTCGCGCCGGCGATCTGTTGCACGGCCGCCCCCGCCCCGGCCTGGCTGCCCTGCTGGAGGAAGTATCAGCCTGCACCTGCGAAGAGGTCCGTCAGGCAGCGGCGGCATACCTGGTGGAAGACGGATTCTGTGAGGTGATCCTGGGACCGGACAAGTCCTGAGGGTCCCTGATTCCTCCGCTCGTATAAGCAACCGGCCCGCTCCTGGGAGCGGGCCGGTTATCACTATCAGGACAGTTTGTCAGCCGCGCACCACGTAGCGATCAGGGTCATCGGACATATCGATCACCAGGGTCGGCTTGCTGAAGCTGGCCCGGTGCTTGACACCTTCGGGGACCCGGTAGTGGTCCCCGGCCGTAAAGAGATTTGTTTCGCCATCCACTTCCATGACCATTTCGCCGGAGACCACCATCCCCAGCTGCTCGCAATGGGTGTGGTCCGGAACGCTAACGCCCTCGTCGAAAAGGAAGAAGACCACCTGCTTTTCACCGTTGCACAGGCTATAGCCCGTTACACCGGCCACAGGTACTTCCACCTGGGGCAGAGCCAGAATTTCAGACGGGAAAACAGCGGAGGCGGGTGAAACGTTGGTATAATCCATACAGTGTCCCTCCTTGCAGTTGGCTCGCGCATTCGATCTCCCGACCGCGGCGCGGCCAAGGGGACCGGCATTTCTTTATACTACCCCATCGCCGGGATATCGCAACCCCGGGATCTCAATCATCGTCCCCCGGTATCCAGTCGACACCGCGCATGAGCAACGCCGGCGGGCCGTCCACGACCTCCGCCATCGACACCCGGCCCACGATGCAATCGTGGTCGCCAGCGGTGAACCGGCCTTCGATTTCGCATAACAAACGGGCACAGCACTTGGCCAGTGCCGGCACTCCGTCCCCTAGCAGGATATGGTCCACCTCTGCCCACTTGTCGCGATCACGACGGGAATGTCGCCCGAAGAGTCGCCCCACCGGGATCTGGTCTTCGCCCAACAGGGAAACGGAAAAACAGGCGGCTGTCTCGAGCAGGTGCCAGGTATGGCGCTCGTGCCCCACCGCAACCATGATCAGAGCCGGATTCACCGAGACACGGGTCACCCAGGCTGCCGTCAAACCGCCCAGTTCGCCCTCGCGAACGGCGCCAATGACAGCTACGGGCTGGGGAAAGAGATGCAGGACCTGGTCCACGGCCTGGGCATCCGGCTGGTGCGAAGGCATGAACGGGCGACCTTTCGGCTTATGGTGCAGGACGGATCAACCCACCAGGTCGAACTCCGCCAACACGGGGAAGTGGTCCGAGGGCACGGCCATTTCGCGGTGGTCCAGACCACCGAAATCAATGCGATCCACGCTGCGTACCGTCAGCCGGGGGCGGAAGAAGACATAGTCGATGCGGCGCGGACCCAGCAGCAGGTGCCCCATGCGGTCGCGCAGACCCAGACCGCGGAAGGTGGCACCGTCGGCCTCGCTCCCGCCGGCTTCGCTCCAGGCATCGAATAGGGCTTCGCGCCCGGTGCCGCATTCGCGCATGGCGCGGATCTCAGGTGATCCCGCCACGGCGTTGAAGTCCCCCGTCAGGAAAACCGGGACGTCCGGGCCGTAGACCTCGACCTTGCGCGCCACGTGTTCCTGCAACTGCACGGCACTGCGATGCCGGTGCCAGCGGTTGACGGCCTCGAGGTGGGTCGTACCGAAGACGAACAATCGGCCACTGCCCAGGAATTCGAAGGTGGACCAGGT
>QNDV01000161.1 GCA_003646045.1 bacterium | reverse complement strand
CGAAGGTGCCGTGTCCGCTCAGGCCTTGGACAAAGCCAAAATGAATATGCAGGTTGCTCGCACGAATCTCAATGACGCCAGGGAGGCCACCGATCTGCACGCCCCTCTCGCCGGCCAGGTGATGAGTGTACTGGTAAACGCAGGCGAAACCGTCAAGCCCGGCAACCCCTTGGTTTGGATCGCCAGAACCGACACGGTGCGCGTTGTTTTCCAGGCGGGGAGCCGCCAAGCCCTGGCTCTGGTCGTGGGCCAACCGGCGATCTGGCGCAGCCCGGTGGTTGGAACTGTCCTGACGGGATCAATTGCCCGCCTGGATCTCGCTGCCAACCCCGAGACTCACCTTCTAGAGGGTGGTGCCACTTTTGCCAATCCGGAGGGCCAACTGCTCCCCGGTATTCTGGTCTCCATCGAGGTCCAAACCGGCCATCGTCAAGATGTGTTAACCATCCCCCTGGGCACTCTCGAAACCACAGCCGCCGGTTATGCCGTGTTCGTCCTCGTCGAAGAGGGAGACCGAGGCAGCACGGTTCGATTCCAGGAAATCCAGATCGGCCTGCGAACATCCGACTTGGTCGAAGTGAAAGCCGGGTTGGCTGAGGGTGACAAGGTCGTCACTTTTGGTAAATCCATCCTGGTGGACGGAGACCCGGTCAGGGTAATCGAGATGCGGGGGGAGCGCTGAAATGGGCTTGATCCGTACTCTTGTCGACCGGCCGGTCCTGTCCACCATGATCGTCGTCGCCTTGGTTGTCATGGGCCTCAACGGTTACGTGAAATTGAACCTGGAGTTGATTCCCCGTGTCGACTACCCGGTCATTGTAGTCACCACGGTCTATCCCGGAGCTTCTCCCGCCGAGGTGGAAAGCCAGATTACCAAGCGGATCGAAGACCAAGTAGCCACTATTGCAAACATCGAGGAACTCGTTTCGGAATCCCGGCAAAGTGTTTCCATCGTCACGATCCAATTCTCCCTGGATGTAACCCAGGACCAGGGTGCCATCGACGTCAAGGACAAGGTCGATGCTATCCGTGGCGACCTGCCGGAGGCAGCGGAAGATCCCGTGATTGCCAAGTTCGAACTCGGTGGTGGAGCGGTGGCCCAGATCGCCTTATCGGCGCCACGCCCCATGGACGAGATCTACAGGGTGGCCGACGAGGTCATCAAGGACCGTCTCAGTCGTATCGATGGCGTGGCCGGAGTGGTCATCACCGGCAAGAGGGAGCGCGAAATCCGGGTGACCGTCAAGCCTGAACGGCTGCGGGCCTATGGACTTACCCTAGGTGGCCTGCGCCAGGTGTTGCAGGCCGGAAACGTAACGATACCGGCGGGAAACATCACTCGTGGTGGACATGAGGTCACTTTGCGCCTGAAGGGCGAGATCACGCGGCCCATCGATCTCGAGTCCTTTAGGATTCCCCTGCCGACCGGAGGGACAATCGTTCTTTCCGAAGTCGCCGACATTATCGATACGACCGAGGAATTGCGGGAGTTCACTACCCTGAACCGGCAGGAAGTCATCGGCATCAACGTCATGAAGCGGTCCGATGGAAATACGGTCAAGGTTGTTGACGGCGTCGAAACGGTGCTTGCCGACCTGAGGGATGAGTTGGGTTCGGACTACACCATTGACATCGTCACCGAGGGGCGCTCCTTCGTGCAGGATTCAGTCGACGATGTCATCAGGAACATCGGGATCGGCATTCTCCTGACCGGCGTACTACTGTTTGTCTTCCTCCACGATTGGCGACAGACCCTCATTGCATCGCTGGCCATGCCCGTATCGGTCATCGCGACTTTCATGTTGATGGAGAGCAGCGGATTTACGCTGAACGTAATGACCCTGATGGCGCTGGGGATCTCCATCGGCACCTTGGTCACCAACTCCATTGTCGTTCTCGAGAGCATCGCCAGACACATCGGTGACGGAGAAACGCCGCACGAAGCGGCCATCATCGGTACCCAGGAAGTTGCGTTGGCCGTATTCGCGTCGACCCTGACGAATATCGTGGTATTTACACCGATTGCGTTCATGTCCGGGATTATCGGCCGGTTCTTCCTGCAGTTCGGTCTGACAGTAGTATTTGCGACAGTCTTTTCCCTGGTCGTCAGCTTTTCGCTTGTACCCATGTTGGCCGCGAGATTACTGCGGCCAGGCAAGGGAATCGGCTCGGGTGGCAGCGCCGCCGCCAGGATGGCCCAGGCCTGGGACCGGTTCTATGGCAGGTTGGAGAACAACTATCGCCAGGCCCTGGGCTTTGCGCTTAAGCATCGGTGGCAGCCCCTGTTGGGTACGACGCTTCTCCTGGCCGGCTCGTTATACCTTTTTGGCTGGATTGGAGGGGAGTTCATTCCCGTCACGGACCAGAGTAAATTGTTGATTCAGGTTGAGCTTCCCGAAGGGACTAGTCTGCAGCGCAGCCGGGAGGTTGCCGCTCTGATAGAGAACGTCCTGTGGCGGGAACCGGAAGTGTCTGCAGTCCTGGTGCGGGCAGGCGGAGGCCAATTGGGAGTCGAGGACCTTGAGATTCTAGTCCGGATGGTCCCTCCTGCCGAGCGTGAAGTGACCCTTCTGGATTTCATCACCAGAGTCCGACCCGGCCTGGCGATCGTTCCGGATGCCAAGATCAACATTGTTGCTTCCGGTGAAGGGAAACGTCCCGAGCCCGAACTCATCCTGGAGGTTCTCGGTGATAATCCGCTGACCCGGGAAAAAGCCGCTGATACCCTGTTCGAGATCATGAGAGGGATTCCGGATTTGGTTGACGTGGCTTCGAGCCAGGCAATGGGAAAGCCGCAGATCGAGTTCATTCCCCGCCGGCTCCAACTGGCTGCCCATGGTTTGACGGCGGCACAGGTGGGTCTTGATCTGAGGATAGCGTACGAAGGAGAAAACGCCGGCGTTTTTCGGCAGGGGGGCGAGGAATTCGACATTGTCGTACGGTATCCGGAGTCTTCAAGGCAGGATCCTGCGGATCTGGCCGACCTCCCAGTTGCGTCGCGAAGCGGTTACACCGTACCCTTGGCTGATGTAGCCGAGATGGTGGAGAGCGTAGGTACGCCCACCCTCTTCCGCGCGGACAAACAGCGGAAGATCGAGGTAACGGCCAATATCGGCGCCGGGAATCTCAGCGGGATGAGGAAGGCCATCGACAACGGACTGGCTGATGCGGTGATCGCGGACGATGTAACCATACAATACAGCGGTAGTGCCGAGCACCAGGATGAAGCATTCGCCTCTATAATCGGTGCGCTCATTCTGGCCATCATTCTGATTTATATCGTCATGGCGGCCATGCTGGAGAGTTTCATTCACCCCTTGACGGTGATGGTTACCCTGCCCCTGGGTTTGATCGGGCTTGCCGTGGCGCTGTTCTTTACCGGCCGGACCATCAACATCTTCTCGCTGATGGCCATGATCATGCTGATCGGAATCGTCGTGAACAATGCCATCCTGCTTCTGGATTACACCGGGCAGTTGCGGGCCAGGGGAATGACGCTGACCGAGGCCCTGCTGAAAGCCTGCCCCACCCGTTTGCGACCGATCATCATGGCCAACCTGGCAATTGCGGTCGGTATGATGCCGCAGGCCATGGGCGGTGCCGGATCCGAATTCCGGACACCGATGGCGGTGGTGCAGATCGGCGGAGTTCTCATTTCAGCGGTTTTCACCCTGTTCGTAATACCGATTGTCTATTCGATGTTCGATAAGCTGACTTTTGCCGGACGTAAATCGAAGAAGACCGGGTGATTCGTATGGTGTGGCTGATCCCGCCATTGCCGGATCGCCGGTGTCGGGAAACGTCCTTCCGGTCCAGGTTCCGCCCAAAGACAAGGCCAAGGCGGTGTTACCGGTAGCTTTGGATCACCCCTGCGGATCCATCACTCGCCCCATGAACAGCACTACTCCCGTGGGCTTGTGCCGAATCAGGAACAGGAACGGACGGTCGGCCCGGAATATCTCCGGCGGCGGCGAGATGGAAGTGGCGCGCATGATCACACCGGTGGCCGCGGCGGCTTCGGTACCCTTCTCATCCACTCGCACGTAGGCCTTGTGGACCACGTCGTCGATGGACAGTCCGCCGCCGTCGATCATGCCCGAGAAATCAGCCCGGTTGACGAACGCCGAGGGCATGCCCATTTCCGCCAGAGTGTCACCCAGGTTGAATTCGGCCGTGAATTCGAACTTCGGCAGGAAGACGCGCACGTTGACGCGGTTGCCGCCGGCAAGCCAGGCGGCCAGGTTGTCGGTACTCATCCGTTCTTCGAGCCCGGCCAGGCCCAGGTCCGGCGACGGCAGCAGTACCACCATCTCCAGCTCATCGCCCTTGTAGGGCATGGTCAATGCCTGCAGTTCCGCTGTGGAGGTGTAGGCGAAGTGGGACTCCTGGGTCATGGTCGGCACGTCGGCGGTAGTGCCGTCGGTGGCATGGAAGGGCAGGTCATGGGTATCGTTGCCGTCGAAGGCGCTCATCCAGTCGGCCAGGAAATAGATGGCGTTGACCAGCACCAGCCGCGTGTGCGCGTTCACCGCGTCCGGGCCCAGCAGTTCGTCGATGCGATCGGCGGTCTGCCTGGCGACCCAGCTGTTGATGTTCAGGCGGGCGGCCTCGGCGTCGGATCGGTAATCCACCGTCTCGAATCCGCCGTCGAAGTCGTTCTCCACCGTGGCCAGGAACTCCGTGCGGAAGGTCAATCCCCGCTGACCGTAGAGGCGGTTGGCCAGGCTCAGGGTCCATGGCTTGTCCTGCACATTCAGTATGCGCATCAACTGGCCATACCCGGCGGCCGCGGCGGTACGGTCGGCCGGCAGATGGAGCACGCGGTCCATCTCCTGCGCCGTGGTGCCACGGGCGCCGACACGGGTCATGCCCAGGGCGTAGCTGATACTGGCCGGGGACAGAAAGAGATTGCCCTGGCCGCCGTCCAGGGCCCGGTATATATCCACCGCGAAGGTGTTGACCGCGGTCGCGATGCCGGCAGGTTCGTCGGCTCCACTTGTGGCGGGACCCGCCAGCATCAGCAGGACCGGCACGATCAGGATGGATCTCATGGTACTGACTCCTCGTTTGTCGCCCCGCCGGTCAACCCTCCGCAGGGCCTCGCGGTTCCCCCGTCCGACGCTTATCATCCGGAAGGACTTTCCACAACCCCCGACGCCCGCGTCAAGGAGTTCCCATGCCCGCCGCCCGCAGTTTCACGCCCGCCCTCTTCCGGTTCCTGCGCGACCTGAAGGCCAACAACCATCGCGACTGGTTCAACGACAACAAACAACGCTGGCTGGACGACGCCCGCGACCCCTGTTTGCAGTTCGTTACCGACTTCGGTGAGCGGTTGAACGGTATCTCGCCCCGGTTCAGGGCAGACCCGCGGCCCAGCGGCGGTTCATTGTTCCGCATCTAGCGGGACATTCGGTTCAGCCACTACCAGATCCCATACGAGACGGCGCTGGGCATGTCGTTCAATCACGAGGCGGGCAAGAACGCCCACGCGCCGGGTTTTTATCTGCACCTCGAACCGGGGGGATGTTTCGGGGGCGTGGGGATCTGGCGACCGGACGGGCCGACGTTGAAGAAGATCCGTGACCGGGTGGCCGGTGATCCCGGGGCTTGGCAGCAGGCAGTGGAGGGTAGGGGATTCCGCGAGCACTTCGCGCTGCACGGAGAGGCCCTGAAGCGGGTGCCGCGGGGGTATGATCCCGAGCATCCGCTGGTGGAGGTGCTGAAGCTGAAGGATCTGCTGGGGCTGGTGAAGTTCACCCAGAAAGAGGTCACTGTGCCCGGGTTCGTGGATGTGTTTGCCCAGAGATGTACGGAAGGGGCGCCGCTGGTGAAGTTCGTTTGCGAGGCCATAGGTGAGCCATTCTAACGCGGAGCGTGCCATGACCCCAGCCAGTTTTTCACGCGGCGAACGAGAGCGGACCAGGCGTTT
>QNDV01000160.1 GCA_003646045.1 bacterium | reverse complement strand
GCCCGGGTTGCGCATCAACACGACTTCCAGGCCGTTCTCCAGGCGCAGCAATTCCATGTTCTCGGGCAAGGCATGGAAGACCGGCTCGAGGGGTTGGTGGTCCCAGTCCACGGACTGGGCAACAGCTGCACCTGCCGTCAGCAGGCAGGCCAATGCCATGGCAACGATGATGATACGCAAGACTATTTCCTTTCGAATCAGGCTCCGGCAGCCGCTTCGGCGCCGTCGATGATACCTACGAAATCCTCGGCCGCCAGGGCCGCACCGCCGATAAGCCCGCCGTCCACGTCCGGCTGGCCGATTATTTCCCTGGCGTTGCCCGGCTTGCAACTGCCGCCGTAGAGAATGCGAATGTTGGCCGCTACGCCATACTCCAACAGTTCGGCCACCGTCTGCCGCGAGAAGGCGTGCATCTCCTGGGCCTGCTCCGGGGTGGCGGTCTCCCCCGTGCCGATGGCCCACACCGGTTCGTAGGCCAGCACGAGATTGGTGGCATCGGCCCGGGGCAGACGGGGCAGCACGCCACGCAACTGGTCCCGCACCACATCTTTTTCCCGGCCCACACGGCGCTCCTCAAGCAGCTCGCCGTAGCAGAAGATCACCTTCAGACGCGCGTCGAAGGCACAGTTGATCTTGTCCACGAACAACTCGTCACCCTCGTTCTGGTACTGGCGACGCTCGCTGTGTCCCACGATGACCCAGCTGCAGCCGGATTCCGCCAGCATGGGCGCGGCCACCTGGCCGGTGTAGGCGCCCGACTCATGGTCGCCGCAGTCCTGGGCGCCCAGCAATACCGGCGCACCCTGCGCCACTTCGGCCACCGCCGGTATAGAGACGTAGGGTGGGCAGACCAGCACATCGCCCTGAAGGTCGCGTCCCGCCAGCTTGTCCTGGATCTGGGAGGACAGCTCCCTGGCAGCGGCCGGCCCCTTGTTCATCTTCCAGTTGCCGGCGATCATGTAGCGACGCATGGTGATCCCCTCTTTGGTACTGAGTGATCGGGCCGGACCCCCGCGGCACGGACCGAGGCAGAATATGTCATTTTCGGCTGCGAATGTCCACAGGCCGGCGAATAGCAGGCGTTGCGCCGGGTTAGGTCCGGCAGCTTGACATGCAACGAAACCAACGGAAAGGGATCAAGATGACCGGCGGCTACAAATGTCCCAAGTGCGGGCACGATCAATTCGAATCCAGCGAGTTCCGGGCAACCGGCGGCTTCCTGACCAAGATCTTCGATATCCAGAGCAAGCGGTTCACCACCGTGACCTGCAGCCACTGCAAGTACACGGAACTCTACCAGACCGCCCAGAGCAACCTGGGCAACGTGTTCGACTTCTTCACGCGGGGTTGATCAGGTACCCGGCCGGATGCGGCTCATGATTCCGCCTGCGGGTCCAGGAACGCCAGCAGCAGGCGGGCCATGTGATCACGGACCCGGCGCCCCACCTCCACCACATCATTGTGGCTGAGTTCCGGCTGGCCCGTTTCACGGGCGGGATTGGTGATGCAGGACAACCCCGCCACCTTCACCCCCAGGCGATGGAGCAACGAGGCTTCCGGGGCCGTGGACATACCCACCGCATCGCCACCCGCCCGGCGCAGCAAACCGATCTCGGCCCTGCTCTCGTAGGCGGGTCCCGGCATGGAGCAGTAGGTTCCGGCGTGCACGGCCACGCTCACCCGGGCGGCGGCGGCGGCCAGACTGCGGGCCAGGTCGGGATCGTAGAGCCCCACTGCTGACGGAACACGATCCACGCCAACGCGACCGGCCGCACCCAGGGGATCGGCCAGCAGTCCGCGCAACGGATCATTGGGATGGAGGTCGATCTGGTCGCGGATGACCATCAGGTCCCCGGGAAGGTAGAAGCGGTTCAGCCCCCCCGCGGCGTTGGTGATCACCACGCCTTCAATGCCCAGGCAGGCCATTACCGCCGTGGGCAGCAACGTCTCGCCGGCCGACAGCCCCTCGTAGGGATGCAGGCGCCCCTGCATGGCCAGCACCTCGGTGTTTCCCACCCTGCCGCGCACCAGACGGCCGTCGTGTTCGGCCACGGTGGTCGTGGCGTAGCCGGGTATGTCGCCGTAGGCCACGGCGTGGGTGCTGTCCATGGCCTCGACCAGGTTGCCCAGACCGCTACCCAGCACCAGGCCCCACCGGGCGCCGCCGAATTGTTGGCCGGCCAGCCACTCGACCGCGGCAGCCACGGGTCCACGCAAGGCGGGAGCCAACTGGTCCAGGCGCGACGGTGTCACAGGTCAGCCCTCCTCGCCGGCCATGCGCGCCTCGAAGTCCACCAGGATCTCCAGGAGGTTATCGGGCAGGACACCGCGGACACGGCTATCGATGTCTTCGGGAATTCCGCCGAACCGCGCCTGGGCCACGGCGCCGGCGATACAGGCCTGGGTATCCGCGTCACCGCCCAGACTGACGGCCAGCTTCACCGTTTCCAACCAGTCGCTGCCGGCCAGGGCACAGATCAGGGCCTCGGGCACCGAGCCCTGGCAGGAAACGTCGAACTTGTATTCCGGCCGGACATCGTCGGGCGTACGAGACAGGTCATAACCGAAGCGACTGGTCAGTTCACCGCGCAGGGTCTCGGCGTCCGCTCCCTGCCGCGCCAGGAACACCGCCATGGCCACGGCCTGGGCGCCCTTGATACCTTCCTCGTGATCATGGGTGATACTGGCCGAACGCTTGGCTTCGCGCAGGACCGCGGCTTCGTCATCCAGCAGGAATCCCACCGGACTGACGCGCATGGCCGAACCGTTGCCCCAGCTGCCGTAGGGCTGCGGGTCATCCTTCTCCAGCCACTGCTTGAACGATCCCCCATACCCGGCCAGGGGATACAGGCGGCCGAAGATGCGGTAGTTCTGGGCATAGTCGCCGTCGGTCATCAGGCTGAAGGCGGTGGCCACCGTCAGGACCGTGTCGTCGGTGAAGCGACAATCAGGCGTAAGCACCTCGAACTTCACGGTCTTCAGGGGCTGGAATTCGTATGGCGACCCGATGATGTCGCCGGCGATGGCACCGATCATGGCAAGACCTCCCTTGCGGACATTATCCGCGCAAGTGGTGGCTTGTTGCAAGGGATGGCTTGGTCCGGCACACGACCTCCAGGGTGCAATCTTGGACATGACGCGGTACCACGCCCGGGTGTAGGCTACACCCATGATCATAATCGAATTGCAGTTCGACCCGACCCTGGCGCGCCTCGCCCACACGAAGTGCATCCATCGCACCCTACCCGAGCCCACCTCTCTCAAGGACGCCTGCGCAGCGGCAGGCATACCCTCCTGTGAGATTGGACAGATCGACGGTGCAGGGGATCTGGACGTGCTGCTCACCGGGGGCGAGATCGTCGCCCTGGCAGCGGTACGCCGCGTTGATGCCGGCGATGGACGTTTCCTCTGCGACGGTCATCTGGGCAAACTGGCGCGGCTACTGCGCACCCTGGGCGTGGACACCACCTGGAATGACGCGTGGACCGAGCCTGAGATCGCCCGGCGCAGCCTCAACGAGGGCCGCATCGTACTGTCCGGCAACCGGGCCCTGCTCAAGCGCGCGGCGTTGACCAGGGCCATGCTGATAGCCGACGACGACCCCGATCTGCAGACGGCCGCTGTCGTCCGGCGCTTCGATCTTTTCGACCACCTCGAACCCTTCGGACGCTGCCCCCTGTGCAACGGCGAAGTGGAGATGGTGGCCAAGAGTGACGTGGCCGAGCGCATCCCGCCCCGTACGGCAGCCTGGCGCGACACGTACTACGTCTGCGCCGGCTGCGACCAGTTGTACTGGGAAGGTACCCACGTCCTGGCGCTGCGGAGTCGGATCGACCGTATCCTCGCGGCGGCCCGGAAAGATCCTGCATGATCCTGACCCCCATGATCCTGACCCGCACCATCGACCTGGACCTGCCCCTGTGGCGGGTGACGCCCCGCCTGGGCCGCGGGAACGTCTTCCTGTTGGACAGTGCCCTGGACCCGCAACGCCTGGGGCGCTGGTCCTTCGCCGGTTGCCATCCGCCGGCCCTGTTGACGGCCAAGCGGCGGCACGGAGCGGAAACCGGTGCTGCCGGCAGACCCTTCCTGATCACTCTTACCACCTGGCGACATCCGGACGGTGAGTTGCCGGATACGCCGCAAGTAGAGACGTGGACTGGAGATCCCTTTGTGGCTCTGCGCAGCTTGCAGGTCGCATACGACGTGGAAGGGCACGAGGGCGATGACCCGGCCGGACCCTTCAGCGGTGGTCTCGTGGGCTGGTTCGGCTACGAGCTGGCCCATGCCCTGGAGAATCTGCCGGACACAGGCCGGGACGATCTGGATCTGCCGGACCTGGCCTTCATGGTAGTGGACGAAGTCCTGGCCCATGACCACGTGACCGGTGACACGACCCTGAGCATTACCGATCGTGGTGACGCCGCCGAGCGCTTCGCCTGGTGGCAGACCCGCCTGGCCACACCCGACCCCGGCCCGGTGCCGGCCCCCGAACCCGGGCAACTCATGGTGGGCACCTCCTGCGACCGCGAAACCTATGGCGCTCTGGTGACTGACTGCGTGGAGCACATCCTGGCCGGTGATGTTTTCGAGGTCTGCCTGACCCACCGGCTGGAAACCGCGCTGCGCGGCGAGCCTTGGCGGCTCTATGAGATCCTGCGCCAGATCAACCCCGCACCCTTCGCCGTGTGGCTGGATCTGCCGGGCTGCCAGGTGGTGAGTGCCTCGCCCGAGCGCTTCCTGAGCCTGACGGCCGACGGCCAGGCCGAGAGCCGCCCCATCAAGGGCACAGCCCCCCGGGGGGCGAACCTAGCCGACGACGCCCAGCGAGCCGCCGACCTGGCGGCCAGCGCCAAGGACCGGGCCGAAAACGTCATGATCGTCGACCTGGTGCGCAACGACCTGGGTCGGGCCTGCGAGGTGGGCAGTGTCACGGTCCCGGAGATCTGCACGGTGGAAAGCTACGCCACGGTGCACCAGCTCGTATCCACGGTCCGCGGCCAACTGCGACCCGACCGCGACGCTCTCGACCTGGTGGCGGCCTGTTTCCCCGGCGGATCCATGACCGGCGCACCCAAGATCGCGGCCATCGCCCTGGCCGACCGGCTCGAACCGTTCAAGCGCGGGATCTACAGCGGGGCGGTTGGCTACCTGGATCGCGGCGGGGCCATGGACCTGAGCATCGTCATCCGCAGCATCGTGTGCGCCGACGGGCGAGCCACCCTGGGCGTGGGCGGAGCAGTGACCGCGGACAGCGACCCGGGCGCCGAATACGACGAGTCGCTGGACAAGGCCCGAGCCCTGTTGGACGCACTGGCCCGGCTGGAAAACTAGCCTTCCTTCAGCGACAGCGAGATGCGCTTGCGCGGCAGGTCCACTTCCAGAACCCTGGCCATGACCTTCTGCCCCGCCTTGACCACTTCCGCGGGATCCCGCACGAAACGATCGGCCAACTGGCTGATGTGGGCCAGCCCGTCCTGGTGCACCCCCACGTCGATGAAGGCGCCGAAGTTGGTCACGTTGGTGACGATGCCGGGCAGTCGCATGCCCTCGGCCAGATCCTCCATGGTCTCGACGCCCTCGGCGAAGTGGAACACCTCGAAGGGATCCCGCGGATCGCGCCCGGGCTTGGCCAGCTCGGCCAGGATATCCTCGAGGGTGGGACGGCCCACCTCGCCGTCCACGTATTCGTCCAGGCGCAGTTGCCGGGTGCGCTCGGCGTCACCCACCAGTTCGGCCACCGCGCAGCCCAGATCGCCGGCCATGCGTTCGACCAGCCTGTATCGTTCGGGGTGCACGGCACTGGCATCCAGTGGCTGTTTGGCGGCGGGAATGCGCAGAAAGCCCGCGGCCTGCTCGAAGGCCTTGGGTCCCAGTCGCGGCACCTTCAGGAGTTGGCGCCGGCTATTGAACGGCCCGTTGTCCGCCCGGTGGC
>QNDV01000159.1 GCA_003646045.1 bacterium | reverse complement strand
TTACGTTGATGCCTCAGGACAGCTCACCGCGCAGTTCCACATCGATTACCCGAGTCACGACCCGGATCCCGGCAATGTGATGAGTGCCGCGCCGATGCATGCGTGGGTCGGGTTTGATGAGGAGCAGGGTGCGCGGATGAGGGCGGCGGCCGAGGAGGTGGGGGTTCTCGCCGAGACGTTGATGTTGCCGGCGACGCTCTATATTGATACCTCGAACTCGACAGGTATGGAAGGTGAATTCGAAGGGAGGCTGGATGGTCGTCCGTATAACGCTGCTTGTTTTGATATTGATAAAGATGGGCTAAAAGACCTCATGCTAACTCAAGCGCCCCAAGCAGCATGGCGCACTGAACACTTCGACGGCAATGGCACACCGTATTTGGAGGAGCGCACTGGCGAATTTTTCTGGCAGAATGGCGTACCTAACGATCCATATGACCTCGGCACGATCTACGCCGACTTCGACAACGACGGCTGGACCGATATCTACGTCCCAAACCGGGGCCAGACGGGGCACCGATTGTTCCGGTACAACCCGGAGCTGATCGAAGTAAGCAAGAACGTATTCAAGGTGGGAGGCTTCGAGGATGTCACCACGGCAACTGGTCTGAGAAATCTATCTGACCCTAGCCACCAGAAAACAACCCTCGGCAGTTGGGTCGACTACGATGGCGATGGAGATGTGGACCTGCTTATCAATGTCCACAACGCTCAAGCTCCCTACCATTCTGTGACCCAGGTTCTACTGCGCAATGACCCCACTCCCGGTGGCACCTCCCGGATCTTCACCGACGTAACCGCAGCTACGGGTTTCGTAACCTCGCCCCACATCGGCTCTACACTGTGGGCGGATTTTGACGGCGATTCGGATCTCGATATCGTCATGGTCGATTACGGTGGCCCCGGTTCTTCGGGTCCTCATTCATCCTACCAGGAGAATAAAGTCAACGAAACAGGCTTCTTCCAGGTCGTTACGAACTCCAAGCTATTTGATCGTGAGCGCCTCAATGGCGACACCTTCGCTGCAATCTCCGATGTCGACAACGATGGCGATCTGGACATCGTTTACACCAAAGGTGAAATTGTCGGAATTTTCCGCAACGACAATGGAGTTCTTGCTGGAGACCTTGAAACGGTGGTGGTCGAAAATGCCGACCCCCGTGACATAGACGTCTTTGACTTCGAGTTGGACGGTCGCATGGACGTAACGGTATCCAATTCCGTACCCTTTCCTTTCCTGTTGAGAAACAACCCTGATGCGGTCTATGCGGCATCTTTCCAGCAGGTCACCGATAACGCCGGCGTTTCGGTCAATCAACGTACCGAGCGCGTCTGCGCCGCCGATTTCAATTTGGATGGCTTTACTGATCTGTTCCTCAGCCGACAGGACGACCATTCGTTCTTCTTCAAGGGCAAGGACGAGTTCACGGAGCCTGACAACAAGTGGGTAGGCGTCCGTCTGGTTTCCCCCGGCGGCACGAATAACCATCACGGCATCGGCGCCCGGGTGGTGATCACGCCGTTTGGCGGTGACCCACGGGCCCAGATAGTAGATGGAGGCAAGATAGGACCCAGCCAGGGCGATCTGGATCTGGTTTTCGGGCTTGGAGACCACAACGGTATCTTTGCCATCGACGTCTACTGGCCCGACGGCACGACCCAACAGTTCTTCGAGTATGAGAAGAACCGCTACTACACGATCAACGAAAGTGCGCCGCTGATCGACGACCAGAGTGTTACTTTTGACGTGGCCTTTCATCTGGACACAGGGCTGGTGGATTGGATCTTCACCTGGGACACCATCACCCATCCCGGTGATCCCCAAACCGATGAAGTGGAATTCGACCTCACCGGACTACCCTGGAGTTGCCACCCGGCACGAACTACCATTGCCGCGGTCGATGCCGACGTCGATGTCTCGATCGCCCAGGTTAATGGCCTCTGGCGTCATACACTGACGTGGCACGCCTCCGATTGCCTGGCCGCCTGCAGCATTCCCTTTACCGTTCGTACGGGCTTGAGTGGTTTCACATCCGAAAGCACAGGTCATTCCGCCTACTTCGAAATCTGTCTGCAGTAGCAGAGGCGAAAGGAGCCGAGATGCGAAAACTGAATCTGTTGAGCGCGTTGATGCTGGTGTGCTTTGCTGCTGTCGGAATCACGGGGCAGGCGGGCGGCATCGGGACTTCCGAAGTAGCCGGGACGTTTGGGCTGACGAATACGACCGATGATACCGCCGTCGCGGTGTGGATACCATTGGCTGCGGGGGAGTCCGTTATTGCAGTGGAGTGGTATCAGGAAGAAGCCTGTGAACTGGCTGCTATAACGGCCTTGGCGGCTCGGGACGGCCGGCCGGATATTCTCGCCGACGGCATAGAGATAACCGGTGATCTCTCAAATCCAGAGAGCGGATGGTCCGAGACGGCATTGGCGCAACCGGTCGCCTCACGTAGCGGTGGGGTCTTCGTGGTGTTGAAGACCAGGGATCGCTCGCGCGGTACCTCGGAAGCGGCTTCGGCGAGATTCGGGTATGTGCCGTCGGACAAGTCAAACACGATGGCTTGGATTACGGCGGACGGCGTGGCATGGCACCCGATTGCTGAAGGATACCTGCCAGCGATATCAGCGCGGTTGTCGGTGAACAAGGCGGCTGATGTGTTGTTCGTCGATGGCGATAGGGGAAACGACGGTTCACCTGAACCTACGCGGGTATCGGAATCGCCGCTGGTCTTCTCCGGGCTCGCGGTGCATCCCAACCCGAGTAACCCGCGGACTACCATTTCTTTCTTCCAGACCCATGCACAAACCGCCGAGGTGGTTGTCTACGACCTGCGTGGTCGCCGAATCCGGACACTCCATGCGGGATTCCTCGACTCGGGTGCCCATGAAATTGATTGGGATGGCCGTGACAACAGCGGCAGAGGCGTAGCCAGCGGTGTCTATTTCGTGAAATACCGCTCCGGCAACACAGTGCGAGTCAATCGGGTCACGCTAGTCAGGTAAGACAATTGGCGGGGGAGCAACGGCTCCCCCGCCTTCCCACACAAGGACAGCACAATGAGGTATTTATTCATTCTAGCGCTGGTTACCGCAGCTAGCCCGGGATGGTCCGCGACGTGGCATGTCGAAAAGGATGGAACCGGCGATTTCTCGGTCATCCAGGATGCGGTTGATGCCGCGGCATCGGGTGATACGATCATGATTGGTCCTGGGCGGTATGACGACGGAGAGGTGGTAACGACGCTCGGCTGGACGGAGTTTGTTCGTGTTAGAGTTGCACAGCAGGACTTGACATTCATTGGTGCAGGGGTCGGCGAAACGATTGTTGGACGCGAGGAGACATGGAATCTGTATCGAGATGGCCGGGACAAATGTATTTACGTTCCATCTGCGATTGAAAGTACACAACTGCGTGTATCGAGTATCACCTTTGAGAATACGCGCGAGGCGCTGACACTGGACCACTACGGTAGCGCAAGGATCTCGGACTGCCAATTCACCGGTAACGATGCGGCAATCGTATCATTAGCCGGCGACACGTTGACTGTATGCAATTCGCTATTCGAGAATGGCGCGTCTATGGCATCGTTTGTTGGAATCTGGGGTATGAATAGCATCTCTGTCAGCCACTGTTTTTTTAACATGTCGAACGCTATTTCCAAATCCGGCGTATACATCAACGGAGTATTGGACGCGAGGATAGCCAACTGCTCCTTCGTGTATGGTCATTCTGGAGTAAAAAACTCCGCCTGCGATGACCTGATAGTCACTGACTGCATATTCGAAAGGCAAAGTGGGGCCAGCCTGTACTCAACCGATTCGCATTCACGCGTATCAATCGATAGGTGCCGATTCGACAAGGCATATAGCGGTATTCTATTCGATGCAAGTTTGGGGTGGATCCGGATCGAACAGACCGGCTTTACAGATATGGTCACTACCGCGTTGACGTACCGTAGAGCCAACAATGGTTACATTCGCAATTGCAATATCCAGAAGGGACTCAAATTCGCAGTAAAGTGGGATTCGGCGAATCTTGAGCATCCCCCGGATCCAGTCCACTTCGACATGCGCAACAACTGGTGGGGCACCACCAACCCGGACAGCATCAGCGTCTGGATCGAAGATCACCACGATAATCCCGACAATATGTTCATCATCGACTTCGAGCCGTTCGCCGAGACATCGGTTGCAAACCAACCCAAGAGCCTTGGCGGACTAAAAGCTCTTTATCGCTGATCGACGGTAGAACCGTCCTCCGGCCTAGAACAACGTATAGATAAACGGCGCCACCGACTGCCCCGCGAACACCAGCAAACTCAGCACCAGCAGCACCACCACCGTGGGTACGATCCACCACACCCGGTTCTGCCTGGCGAATAGCCACAACTCACCGAAGAACCGGCCCAGGTATCGCAGCTTATCCACGGTGTTCCTTTCGCGACCGGATCTAGTCCAGGTCGAACTGCTTGTGCCAGCCGGCGGCATCGTCCCACGCCGGCTGTTCCGTCTTGGCCAGCACCAGGTTGCCCATGACCAGATGATCCATCTCCGTGCCCATGAAGCAGCGGTAGGCATCTTCGGGGGTGCATACGATGGGCTCGCCGCGCACGTTGAAGCTGGTGTTGATGACGACGCCGCAACCGGTGAGTTCCTCGAAGGCCTTGATCACCCCGTGGTAGCGCGGGTTGGTGGCAGCGCTCACCGACTGGATGCGCGCCGAATGGTCCACGTGGGTGATGGCCGGGATGTCCGAACGCACCTGGTTGACCTGCTCCAGCACGGTGATGTCCTTCTCGGTGGCCTCGGGATCGATACAGCGTTCCCTGCGCACCTGCGCCACCAGCAGCATGTAGGGCGAGGGCCGGTCGATCTCGAAATAGTCACCGATGCGTTCTTCCAGCACCGAGGGCGCGAACGGCCGGAACGACTCGCGATACTTGATCTTGAGGTTGAGCACCGACTGCATTTTCGGTGACCGCGCGTCGCCGATGATGGAGCGGTTGCCCAGGGCCCGCGGTCCGAATTCCATGCGCCCCTGGAATAGGCCCACCACGTTCTGGTCGGCCACCAGACGGGCCGCCTCCCGTTCCAGTTCACCATCGTCCAGGCGCTGATAGGGTGCGCCGATGCTGTCCAGCCAGTGGGCAATCTCGTCGTCGCTGAAGGCCGGACCCAGGTACGCACCCTGCATATGGTCCGCCGCTGTGTCCAGGGGCTGGCGCGGCTTGTCCTCCAACTGGTGCCACGCAAAAAGCGCCGCCCCCAGGGCACCACCGGCGTCACCGCTCGCCGGCTGGATCCAGATATCATCGAACAAGCCCGACCTCATCAACTCGCCGTTGGCCACGCAGTTCAGGGCCACGCCACCGGCCAGGCACAGGTGGCGGTGGCCGGTGAGGTTCCGCGCGTGGCGAGCGATGCCCAGCACCGCCTCCTCGGTAACCACCTGCACCGAGCTGGCCAGATCCAGTTCGCGTCGCGTCAGTTCCCCCTCCATGGAGCGGGCCGGGCCGTCGAACAGTTCGGCGAACCGGTCATTGGTCATGGTCAGGCCGCCCAGATAACCGAAGTGCTCCATGTTCAGCCGGAATGACCCGTCGCTGCGCAGGTCGATCAGGTGCTCGCGTATGCGATCCGCATAGACCGGTTCGCCGTAGGGCGCCAGCCCCATGAGCTTGTATTCGCCCGAATTCACGCGGAAGCCGCAGAAGTAGGTGAAGGCCGAGTAGAGCAAGCCCAGACTGTGGGGGAAGTGGATCTCTTCCAGGGGCTCGATGCGATGACCACGGCCGTTCCAGATGGAGGTGGTCGTCCACTCGCCCACGCCGTCGAGAGTGACGATGGCCGCGTTCTCGAAGGGGCTCGGCAGGAAGGCACTGGCGGCGTGGGCCTCGTGGTGTTCGCTGAAGAGGATCCGCGCCGGCGGCTCCACACCCGCCCGGCGCA
>QNDV01000158.1 GCA_003646045.1 bacterium | reverse complement strand
GGATAACCACCGGCCCCAAGGTCAAGCGTTTCGAACAGGAGATGGCCGCGAAACTGGATTCTCCCGCCGCCCTGGCCCTGAGCAGCGGTACAGCCGCCCTGCATCTGGCCCTGGTCCTGGCGGATATCGGCCCCGGCGACGAGGTCATCACCACCAGCATGACCTTCACGGCCTCGGTGGCTGTTATCGAGCATGTGGGAGCCCGTCCCGTGCTGGTGGATATCGAACCCGACACCCTGAACATCGACCCCCTCCTGGTGCGCGCCGCGGTGACGGAACGAACCCGCGCGGTGATCGCCGTCCACTATGGCGGCCATCCCTGTGAACTGGATACCCTGCAGGCCATCTGCCGTGAACACGACCTGGTCCTGGTGGAGGATGCCGCCCACGCCCTACCGGCCTCCTACCGCGGGCGCAAGGTGGGATCAGGGAGCAACCCGGCGGCCTTTTCGTTCTATGCCACCAAGAACCTGACCACCGCCGAGGGCGGTCTGCTCACCGGCGACTCGGAGTTGATCGAGCGCGGTGTGGTGGCCAGCCTGCACGGCATGGACCGGGACGCCTGGAAGCGCAATGACCAGGGCGGGAGTTGGCGCTACGACGTGGTCATGCCCGGCTTCAAGTACAATATGACCGATATCCAGGCAGCACTGGGCCTGGCCCAGTTGGCACGCCTGGACGCTTTCCATGCCCGGCGCCGGGAGATCGCGGCAATCTACCACGCTGCCCTGGCTCCCCTGGGCGCGTTTGACCTGCCGGTGGAACGTGACCAATGCACCAGCGCCTGGCATCTGTATCCACTGCGTCTCAGGCCGGGCACTGTCTCCGTGTCACGCGACGCCTTCATCGAGGGCATGGGTCAACGCAACATCGGCACCTCGGTACATTTCATTCCCATCCACACCTTCAGCTACTACCGGGACAAATACGGCTACAGGCCCGGTGACTTGCCCGTCACCCTGCACGAGTCCGAGCGGCTGGTGAGTATTCCCCTGCACCCGGGGCTGACCGATGCCGACGTGCGGGATGTCATTGATGCGGTAGTGGCGGTGGCCGGAGAGCCCGGCGCCTGAGCCAGCCGTCGTTGACCGCGAGCCGCACAGGTAAGCTTCGGCTTTCTCACCGGCGACGATTGGGTTAGTCTTTCCCCATGAACAACACCAAACCCGTCAGGGTGGCCGTCGTGGGCGCCGGCTACCTGGGTCGATTCCACGCCCAGAAATACGCAGCGCTGGACGGTGCCGAACTGATTGCCGTCGTGGACACCAACGCCGAGCGCGCCGCCGCCGTGGCAGCCGAGTGCGGGTGCGAGGCCCACGGCGACCTGGCCACGGTCACTGATCGCATCGACGCTGCCAGCGTGGTCGTGCCCACCAGCGGTCATCACGACGTAGCCCTGCCCCTGCTTACGGCCGGCAAGCACCTCCTGCTGGAAAAGCCCATCGCCCCGAGCCTGGCGGAAGCCGATGCCATCGTCGCCGCCGCCGCCACCGCCGGCGTGATCCTGCAGGTAGGACACCTGGAACGCTTCAACCCAGCCATCCGCGAACTGGTGGGCAGGGTCAAACAGCCACTCTTCATCGAGGCCCATCGCCTGAGCGGTTTCAGCGGCCGGGCCACCGACGTGGACATCGTCGTCGATCTCATGATCCACGACATCGACATCCTGCTGGCCCTGGTGGACGACCGGGTGACCGACGTGCAGGCCGTGGGCGCACCGGTGATCACCGGCCAGGTGGATATCGCCAACGCCCGTCTCGAGTTCTCCGGTGGCTGTTGCGCCAACCTGACGGCCAGCCGGGTCTCGACCCAGGACATGCGCAAGTTCCGGGTATTCCAGCCGGGTGGCTTCATGTCCGCCGATTGCGCCCGGCAGACCAACCAGATCGTCATGCGGGGACCGGACGATGCCATCGTGCCGGAGATGTACGAACACGAGAGGGCCGACAATCTCATGACGGAGATCGAGGCTTTCCTGGCCGCGGTGCGGGGTGAGCGGCAACCGGAGGTGAGCGGAGACGCGGGACGTGAAGCCCTGCGGGTGGCACTGGCGGTGACGGCGGATATCGAACGACGGCTCGGTCAACTGGACCAGGGTGCCTAGGTCGACCGCGAGGGCTGATTGAAATGCCGGCGGTAACGGCTCAAGCGTCGATAACCGCCTGCGCCGCCGCCTCATCCAAGGCCAACTGGGCCACCAGGTCATCGGTCCCCGCGAATTTCCGCTCCGACCGCAGCCGCGCCAACCACTCGACCTTCACCGTCCGTCCCTGCAGTTCCCCGTTGAAGCCGAAGAGGTTGGCTTCGACGCGGGGCGCCGCCAGCCCGTCGCCGTGGAATGTCGGAACGTAACCGAAGTTCAGCATGCCCCCGAAAACCGCCCAGTCCTCCGGGGCCGCCCCCGTCATGTGGCCATCCCGATCCACTTCGGGCAGGGCGTCCTCGCCGCGACCGATGACCCCTGCCGTCCCCGCCGGCGCCACGTCTCCCGGCACATGGACCCGCACCGCATAGACGCCATTGGCCGGCAGCAGTTTGCCGGCGGCCAGCGGTGCCACATTGGCGGTGGGATAGCCGATGGCGTGTCCACGACTGTCGCCGGGTTCCACCACTCCCCACATGGCATAGGGTCGACCCAGCAGACGTGCCGCCAGGGGCAGGTCCCCCGCGGCCACCGCCCGGCGGATGCCTGAGCTGCTGACTATATCCCCATCGAGACGCACGGCCTCGCAGACCTCCAGCGAATAACCCAGTTCGGCGCCCAGGCCGGCCAGGGTCGCAGCCGTACCACCCCGATCGGCGCCCCGATGGACATCGTACCCCGCCACGAAATGTCGCATCCCGAATTGCCCGACCAGGATGGTCCGCACGAACTCGCGGTATTCCAGCCGGGCCAGGGCCGGTACGAAATCCGCCGCGATCAGCGTTTCGCACCCGGCAGCGCGCAGGGCGGCCAGCTTGGCCCGCCAGGTGGTCAATTCGAAGGGCTCACTGCGCGGATGCAGGACCTGGCGCGGACTCTGGATAAAGGTGAATACGGCGGCGGATTCCAGGCCCTGGCGGTCACGGGCTTCGGTCACCAACTGCAACAGGCGCTGGTGGCCGATGTGTACGCCGTCGAAGGAACCGAGGGTCAGGGCGCTCGGCCCCAGCACGGGACGATGACCGTCCCCGGCGATGATCTTGTCGATGGCGTCGGCAGTCAGACGGATCAGGCGCACGGTCCGACCTCCCCGGTGTCATCGTCGGGGGCCAGGGGCGCGGCCAGAACCGCAGCGATCCGCGGGCCTTCGTCGGTCATACGTCCCACTGCAGTCAAGCCGCCGTCCGTCGTGACAAGACGAAACAACCCGTCGACTGGCAGGGTGATGTCCGTCTCCCGGGGAGTCGCGAACCAGGCCGCCTCGGGCTGCCCTCCCAACCGCACCGCCCGGTCCTGTACCGCCGTCAACAGCAATCGCCGGGCATCAGGCAGAGCCGCGGCCAGCGGAGCCAGGGCCGCCGCCAGTTCATGGCCGTCCCGGTCCAGCACGTCAGTCAGGGCGTCCGCCACATCGAAAGTCCCGACCTTCAGGCGCCGCAGCGCCGCCAAATGGCCGGTACTACCGGCGGCCCGCGCCACATCCCGGGCCAGGGAGCGCACGTAGGTGCCGCTGCTGCAGGTTACTTCCAGATCGATCTCGTAATGGCCCGTGGTCGGATCCGGCCAACGCACCGCGCCCACCTCGAGGCGATCGATGCGGCAGGGACGCGGATCGGGCTCGGCCACCTCCTCACCGGCGCGAACCCTGGCATAGAGGGGTTTGCCGTCCCGCTTGATGGCCGAAACCAGGGGCGGGACCTGCTGGATATCGCCCCTGAAACCGGAGAGCGCCGCAACCAGTCTGTCGGGATCCGCCGGCGGTGGCGTGGTGGCTGTAACCTGGCCCTCGGCGTCCAGGGTATCTGTTTCGGTGCCCAGGCGCACCGTACCCAGGTAGGTCTTGTCGAGGCCGACGAGAAAGGGCCCCAGGCGGGACCCCCTGCCGATCAGCACCACCAGCAGGCCGGTGGCCGCCGGATCCAGGGTTCCAGTGTGACCGCACTTGAATTTCGGCGGGCGGGGACCACCTGGGCGTATCCTGCGACGACTGCCCTGCAGATGTGGAAAACTCGTGAGCAGCGCGCGGCGGATCCGGTCTACTACCGTGAAGGAAGTAACTCCCGCCGGTTTGTCCACCAACAGGAAGCCGTCGGCACCGACGGTCACGGCAGGGCCGCTGTCAGGTCGGCTGCCAGCTGGACCACCACTTCGTCGGCGTCACCGTGGAGATCACAGCCCGCGGCCTGCTTGTGGCCACCTCCCCCGTGCCGGGCAGCAACCTGCTGCACGTCGCCACCGGGACGGCAGCGCAACGAAACGCGCCACTTCTGCTCGTCGGTTTCCTTCATGAAAGCCGCCATCTGCACCCCGTCCACCGACAGGGCCAGGTTCACGAATCCCTCTGTGTCACCCACGACGGCACCGGTTTCGGCCAGCATGGAGCGCGTAGCCCGGGCCACCACCACCTTGCCCCGCGCGTGGTAACTGAACGTACCCAGCACGTGCTGCATGATGGCCACACCCTCCGGACGCTGGCGATGCAACGTACGTGCCGCCACCTGTGCAGTGTCCACTCCCGCCTCGGCCAACCGGCGAGCCAGTTCGAAACTGAAAGGCAGGGTGTTGTCGAAACGAAAACCACCGGTATCGTTGAGCAGGCCCGCATACAGATTGGTGGCCATATCCACGGTGAGGGGTGCGTCCTCCGTCTGGCCGTGCAGCGCCGCGATGACCTGATGGACAAGGGTGCAGGTCGAGCAGGCACGCGGATCGACCCAGCCCGGTTCGGGACCCTTGCGGCCGCTGATCAGATGGTGATCGATACACCAGCGGTTGGGAAAGCGACTCAGGGTATCCTCCATGGGCCCGCTGCGGTCTATGCGATGGCAGTCCACGAGTACCAGGGTATCGGGTTCGTCCAGGGCGTAGAGATCATCGTAGTCACCATCGGTATCCACGGTGTCGAATCCCGGCAGTTCCTGGATGCCCACCGGCGGATCCACATATCCCACCACCCGGACTTCCTTGCCCAGCGACTCGAGAGCCTCGGCCAGGGCCAGGGCGCTGCCCACGGCGTCGGGATCCGGATTGAAATGGGGCACGATCCACAGGATCTCGGCGCCATGCAAGGCCGCCACCAGTTCGGTCGGCGGTACTAGATCGGCCAGGACCAGGCGACGTTTCCTTTCCAGATCACTGAGGAATTCGCCCCGTGCTTCCATGTCATCCAGCACGTTGTCCAAGTCGTAACTCCTCTCCAGGGAATCGTCATAGGCAAAACGAAGCTCCGGAGTCTGGCGTACACCCAGAATCCGCCCCAGCCGGCTCTGCAGGAAACCGCGGGCCTTCTTGAGGCCCGTGAAACTGTCCTCGCGCTCCTGCTCGTCGCCCAACACCGAGAACAGCACGTCCGCCACGGAGTGGTCGCGGTTGAGTCGCACCTCGTTGATGGTCACGAAACCAACCCGCGGATCCTTGACATCTGCCTGCAGCACGTCGCACAGAACCTTGAGTATCGCCTGGTTGAGCTTTTCGGTCCGAAACGGATCCATGTTCTTCCTGACTGGTTGTCGTTACCCGGCCATCGCACCAGACTCGCCGCCACACAATTCAGACGCAAAGATAATCCCGTCGCCCTCTGTGGTAAACCCACAACCGTCCCGACAGCCACGGATGGCGGAGGATCCCGGAAGCCAAGCCGGCCGGGGACACGATGTCCCCGGCCGGCGTCCCCGATGTCCACTCGCCACAACCGACGGCGAAGAACCTACAGCTCCGTCCGCTCGACGGCCTCGATCTCGTAGCACTCCAGGATATCCGACTCCTGGATCTCGTAGAAGTTCTCGAGTCCGATACCGCACTCGTATCCCTGCT